>JADCHX010000007.1 GCA_020248265.1 Rhodocyclaceae bacterium | reverse complement strand
GAGATCAACCGCTGGCGCAAGGTTGCGCAGGAGACCGGGATCAAGCCCGAATGATCCCGGTACCTTCAGGAACCTGAGACAGGCACTTCGCACATGCAACTCAAACGCTCGACCCTGACTGCGATCAGGCTGCCCTACCCTCGCCCCATCCACTGGAAAGATACGGTGGAAGAAGGCTGCGAGTTGATGCTGCTGCGGCTTTTCACGGATGACGGCCTGGAAGGCGTCGCCGAGGGGGCGATCAAGCCGACCTGGACCGGCACGACGCGCAGGGCGCTCGTCGCGGTGCTCGAGGACATGCTGCTGCCGGCGCTCACGGGTGTTGACCTCTCGGATGTTCGAGCCGTGCGCCAGCGTCTCGCCCCGTTCCCGGAAAACCGGCTGGCGAAGGGACTCATCGACAGCGCGTGCTGGGACCTGCGCGCGCAGGCAAAGCGCATGCCGCTATGGCAGCTCTGGAAGGGCACGCCCGAAGTGCCCGTGTCGTGGACCGTGACCCGCGCGCCCCCGCTCGAGATGGCCAGGGAAGCGGCCACGATGGTCGAGCGTCACGGCTTCAGGACCCTGAAAATCAAGGGCGGGCAGGGTTTCGATGTCGATGCGAAGGCACTCGACGAGATACGCACGGCTGTGGGCACCGACGTCAGCTTCTATGTCGACGCCAATTGTGCCTATGCGCCCGAACAGACTGCAGCCTATGTGACGCTGATCGCGGACAAGGGCGCGACGCATGCAGAGGACCCGTGCGACCTGCGCCCCAATCGCTGGTTCGAAGAGACCCAGCGCGCCATGCCCATTCCATTCGTCGTGGACGGGCGCTGTCTGTCGATCGAAGACGCCGAGCTGTTCCTGGAACGCGGCGCGCGCTTCATCGGCCTCAAGGCGGCACGGGTGGGCGCGAGCATCGCCCTCGATATCGCGCACGCAGCCGATACGGCAGGGTGTGCAGTGAACGTGGGATTGCACGCGGAAAGCGCACTGGGCGCATTCGCCAGCCTCAACGTGGCCGCCGCATTTCCCCGGCGCGCCGCATCGCTGCCGGCCGAATCCACGTTCTTCCTGGCGTACGCGGATCAGATCACCACGCGGTCGCCCGAGATCAGCCAGGGTGTCGTGAGGCTGGACGACCTCGTGGGCCTCGCGAACATCGTCGACTGGCGTCGCGTCGAGCGCTACCGGATCTGATTCTTCGGGCGCTGGTCGAGTCGATCTCAGGCCGACTCGGCCAGCATCACGCGGTTCTTGCCCGACAGCTTGGCGCGGTACATCGCGCGGTCGGCACGGCTGAAAAGCTCGTCGAGCGTCTCGTCGCGATCGCCGCGCTCGGCCAGCCCGATGGTTGCGGTGCACGAGATGCCCTCGCCCGCTTCGGTGGCCACGCGCAGTGCGCCGATGGCCGCGCGCACGCGCTGGGCCACCAGCACCGCGTCCTCCAGGTCAGACCCGGGCAGGGCGATGCAGAATTCCTCGCCGCCCCAGCGGGCCGACAGGTCGGTGGCGCGCATCACGCCGCGGATCGTGCTGGCGACTTCGCGGAGTACGGCATCCCCTGCAGCGTGCCCATGGCGGTCGTTGATGCGCTTGAAGTCGTCCAGGTCCAGCAGGGCGACGGTCAGCGGCTTGCCAGTGCGCTCGGCGCCGATGAGCTCGCGGCGCACCATCTCGGCGAAACGCCGCCGGTTGAGCAAGCCGGTGAGTTCGTCGTTCCACGCCAGCCGCTGGGCGGTGGCCCGGGCGTCCTCGACCTCGTGCAGCAGCCGGAAGATGAGCAGGCTGACCGGCCAGGACACGGCAACGGGCACGACGGTGGCTATGACCAGGGCCTGGCCGAACATCCAGTCGGCGGGCGCGCCCAGCACGAAGCCGAGGGTGACCATCGCCCCCACCGACGCGCCGACGCTGCACAGCATCACGCTGGAGACCGAGAGCCAGACCGGACTGTTCAGGATGAAGGTTCTGGCCGAAGCGAACATGGGAGCATTATCGCCCCTGGCGCGGGAAAGTGAAGGACCCGGGCAGGCGCGACCTGCCCGACGCCCGATCCCGAGGCGCCGCTGCTTCCTGTCGAACCACCGGAGCGTCAGCGGCCCGCCGCTCGAGGGAAAAACTCCGGCAAGCCTTCGAAAGCGGCCGGTTCCAGGCGCTCGTCGCGAAACAGCTTCGGGTAGTAAAACTCTCGCAACGAGGCGTGAAAATCGCGCACCCGGGCCTCGTAGGCGAGCGACGCCCGCACGTCAGTCCTCGCCAGGACCTGAAGGGCACGTTCGAGCAGCACGGGCGGTGCGACGAGGGCGAGCCAACCGGCCAGCCGGTCGCGTTCCATGCGCCCGTCGGTGTAGGCCTCTGACAGCGCCTGCGCCTTCTGGTCACCCACCTGCTGGAAGGCGAAATACCATTTCCATTCGAACGGACGCTCGACCGCGGTGTAGGCCGCCCATTGCGGATGACGTTCGACGAAGGCCGCCATGGTGCTCGCCTTGGGCAGGTCCCAGCCGGCGTTCACCGCCTCGCGCTGGGTCATCACGATGTCTGCGCCGGACGGCATGGGCACTGCGCGGTCGATGGCGATGCGGCCGGCGGCCGGGACGACGACGCCCAGAAGGATCCACAGCGCCACCAGCGTAGCCAGGATCACTTCCGCGGTCTGCTGCCATGCCGCCAGGACGGCGCAGACCAGGGTCCAGAACAGCACGTAGGCGAACAGTAGCGCGCAGGCCGCGAGCAGCGTCGGTGCGGCGGTACCACTCAGCCCGGCGGCCACCACCAGCGGAAGCACAGCCGCGCTGTACACGACGGTGGCGCGCAGCCCGGCGCGAAGGCGCCACAACCGGCCGGAGTCTCCAGCGGCAGTCGCCACCAGCAGTTCATGCCGCCCGGCCACGCGCTCGCCGGCGCGCAGACCGTGCAGCAGCACGATCAGCACCAGGGGCAGCACGAAGGCCGCGAAGAACGCGAAGTCGAAGCGTCCGACCAGGGCCAGCACCGGATGACCGGCGTCGCGCTCGTGGATCTGGCCTTCCAGCGCCAGCATGCGCACACGGTGCTTCCACGCCGCATCGTCGCGTCGTCCGAGCGCGGCAAACGCGAACTCGGACGGTGGGTCGTAGGTCAGGTGGAAGCTGTGATAGACGGCGCTCCATTCCTTCCGCGTCTCGAGCACGGCCATGCGTTCGGCGCGATCAGCTTCGACGAGGTGGGCGATCGTGGCCTTCTGCCGATGGACTTCGTCGAGCCCCGCAGACACCGCCAGCACCGACAGGAAGAGCACGACAAGCCACCAGGCCCACGCCGACCGGTCA
This sequence comes from Rhodocyclaceae bacterium, assembly GCA_020248265.1. Lineage (NCBI taxonomy): Bacteria > Pseudomonadati > Pseudomonadota > Betaproteobacteria > Rhodocyclales > Rhodocyclaceae > Rhodocyclaceae bacterium. Next base: position 12,302 of record JADCHX010000007.1, on the reverse strand, counting down.
CGCGCGAGGAAGGCCGCCTCGCGACGGAGCGCGGACCAGACGCTGGCGGACGCGGAGCGCGCGCTCATGGCTTCAGCCGTCCGCCGACCCACGCGCCAGCTCCGACCAGGAAAGCGAACCACGCACAGAGCATCAGCCACTGGGACTGCGACCGGGCGAGTCGGCTGCATGCCGCATCCGGCTCGAACGCGAAGCGGTCGAGCAACCGCCAGTGGCTGGCATCCACGCGCGTTCGCGCCTCGGCCTGTGCATCGCTGCTGCGACGGATGTCGTCGCTGAAGGACAGCTTTTCGGCATGTACCCGGTTCAGGCCCTGCACGAAGGCGAAGCGCAGGGCCTCGGCCTCCTGCAGGAAACGATGGTGGTGAGCGAGATCGGTGCCGGCAAGCGCACGCGACGCATCGGCCACTGCAAGCAGTGGCGTGAACCAGCCATGGCTGGCCAGCACGATCGCCTGGCGCGTTTCCGCCGCCATCTGCGCCCGGGCATAGGTATTCAGCGTGTCGGTGAGCTTCTGCTCGCTGGCCTGTGCAACGAGGCCACGCAGGTTCACCGGCAGGTCTTCGACGCGTTGCACGCCGTGTTCGGCCAGCAGCTCGGCACGCAACCGGGCAAAGGCAGGATCGTTCACGTTGTAGCCATCGCCCAGCTTGCGCAGGTCGGACAACATCACGAGGTCGGTCTCGAGCTTGCCGGCCATCGGCGCGGCGTTCGAAGTCGCACTGACGGCAACGGCGGGCAGCACCAGGGTCAGCACGACCCACAGCGTTGCCAGCGCCGCGAGCACGGCCGTGCGGCGCCTGAGCAGCGCCGAGGCGAGCAAGGCCAGTGCACCCCAGATCGACAGGTACAGCAGGTAGACACCCACCAGGGCCACCGCAGCCAGTGGCGGATCGCCATCACGCACGGCCAGGGCTGCGCTCAGCGCGAGCGGCAATGACATCAACACGATGACGGACAGCAGCGCAGTCGCCTTGCCCGCAAGCAGCAGCCGACCGGGCGCGCCCTGCGCAAGCAGGGTTGCCAGCGTGCCGGCCTCGCGTTCGCGGGCGATCAGGCCATGCCCCAGCAGGATCACCAGCAGGGGACCGAACAGCTGGTACACCATCGCGGGGCTCAGCCAGCTGAAGCCCCCGAGATCCGCGCTGGCACCGGATGGCGCGAACATGGGCGTGTTCTGCCGGTGGCCTTCGAGGAAGATCGACTGTCCGGTCACGGGATCCAGCCCCGGGTCGAATCCAGCCAGGGGTGTCGGCGTGCGAAACACGTAGTGCCCGTAGTGCACCATGCGATGCGGGTGGCGGGCGGGTTGCGCCAGGAAGGCTGCCTCGGCCTTGGCCTGGTGGTGCGCGCGCTCGGCGGCCTCACCCTGCATCCGCAGCGTGGTGACCGCCGTGGTCGCAAGCAGCAGCCCCGCCATCAGCAGGGCGCCGCCCAGCGCCAGCCGTGAACGCAGCCAATAGCGCCATTCGGCGCCGGCGATCACCCGCAGGCGTTTCATGCTGCGGCCCGGGATGAGAACGCGCGATGCACGGTCTCGGTGTCGATGCGGCCCCCGGGAGGCGCTTCGAACTGGGCCACCAGGTGCCCGCCATGCAGCAGGCCGATGCGATCCGCCACCTGGCAGGCGCCGTAGACATCGTGCGTCACCATCAGTATGGCCTTGCCGGCATCGGCAAGGCCGCGCACCAGTCCGTGGAATTCGTCGATGGCCGTGGGATCCAGCCCGGACGTCGGTTCGTCCAGCAGCAGGATGCCGGTGTCGCGAAGGATGGCCAGGGCAATGGCCACCTTCTGGCGCATGCCCTTGGAATAGCCTCGCAACTTGAGGCCTCTCGCCTCGGCACCCAGCGAGACACGGTCAAGCGCCAGGTCGATCTCGTCCGCGCTGCATCGCATGCCGGCCAGCTGCAGGAAATAGTCCAGGTTCTCGCGGGCATCGAGATGCTCGTACAGCGAGGCCGCTTCCGGCAGGTAGGCGATGGCGCGGCGGGCAGCCGCCAGATCGGAACCGACATCGAGGCCATCGACGACAACCCGGCCGCTGGCGGCGGGCACGAAGCCGAGGAAGGCGGCCAGGGTCGTCGACTTGCCTGCACCGTTGCCGCCCAGAAGCCCGTAGACCTCGCCGCCCGCCACCTTGAAGCTCACGCCAGACAGCACTTCCTTCCCGGATCGAAGCACGCGCAGCTGTTCGGCCTGCAGCTTCAGCCTGTCGGAAAGGGGCTTGACACTTGGATTCATCTGCACCTCGGTTGAGGGGGACTGGACAGGGTGCAAGGCAACAGTTGCGGGACTCCGAGTATCGAAATCGGAACGCGCGACCGTAGGCTGTGGCCAGGATGGTCTCGCGCATCCAGGACTCAGTCGTCCATCCACAATCCATCGATTGCAAGGAGCACGCGTGGCGCCTCATCGGCGGTCACTGCAGGGGACCGATGGATGGCGCCCAGGCGCTCATTGCCTGGCCAGGCACAGCCCTTGAGCAGCACGAGGTCGAAAGGTGCGGCTTGAAGAATCCCCGCCGCATCCTGTGCCAGGCCGGAAGACGGGTCGGCCGGCCAGTCCGCGCCTGCGCCGGGTTTTCCGCGATCGGCCGCACGATCATCCAGCCACTCGGTCGCCGCGCCCCGATACGTGCACAACAGGCGCAGTCCGACCTTGTCGACATGGAATCGAGGGCACATGGCCCGGCTGATCAACTCGAGCCGAACGCCCATGGCGGGACAGCCGATCAGGTCCGCGAAAAGTTCCTGCAGGCCCGCGACGTCCACCCCGACAGCGTCGGCCAGTGGACTGTCCGGCAGGCCGTGCGCGGGGCCACCCTCAGGCGCAGGCACCCGGGTTCGGAAGCCGTTCACGAGTTGCCCCTGGCGGGCAAGAAGATCGAGGCGCCGTGATATGTCCGGGTCAGGCTCGCGCCTGAGGCACACCACCTGGACTTCGGGATCGAACACGCATGCCAGATCGGCAGGATCTGAAACGAACCTGGATGCACCAACGCCTGCCGTGCGATGGAAGGGCAGGAAAGACGGATCGTTCACTGCGCCAAGCCTGCGAACTGACTCATGGTCGGTGTGATTCTTAATGATATGGCCATCTCATTAGAGGATGATACATTGGAAATGTCAACGAATGCTCAGGCAACTGCACGATGGAAAGAAACACGCGCCAGCGCGCTGCGATCCTCGACGCCATCTCGCGTGCCGGTCGTCCGTTGCTGCCCAGGGAAGTCCTCGCCGCCGCGCAACGAACGACGCCCGGGCTCGGCATCGCGACCGTGTATCGGAATCTCAAGGCGATGCTTGCCGAGGGGCAACTCAACGCTGTCGAGTTGCCTGGGGAGAACGCTCGCTTCGAGAAGAGCGGAAGCCAGCATCACCACCACTTCCAGTGCATCCACTGCCAGCGCGTCTACGACGTGAGCGGCTGCCCAGGAGACCTCTCCCGGCTGGCGCCGCCAGGCTTCGCGGTTGACGGCCATGAATTGACGCTGTACGGTCGTTGCAAGGAATGCCTCTAGCAGGGAAGGCTGGACAACTCATCTCGCTGTAGCGGCGTCATTGCAGGCGCAGGAGCGACGCAGACGCACCCGACCGACCCGGTTCTCAGGGCCCGCGCGCCTCGCGCCGGGCTACACGGCGCGGACCCCGCAGCCGCCGCCAACCTATTGCAACTGCCGTGATGCTCGCGGCAAGCCCGCCGGCGCTCGCGGACACGATGACCACATCCCATAAAGGGCGATAAGCGTACAGGCCGGGGAAGTCGAGGCTGTGCAGCGCGTTGAACAGCCAGCGGTAGGCGCGACGCGAGCGATCCATACGGTCGACGACGCGTCCGGTCGCCGGATCGATGTGATACCAGGTCGCTGCAGGGTCATCGAAGCGAACCCTCAATACCGGCAGCACGCGCAAGCCCCGGCGCGAATAGTGATACGTGTCGTAGCGATCGAGCATCGACCATTCGACGATCCGGTAGCCGGGCATCAGGCTTGTCGCGGCTTCGACGAGCGTGGAGACCGGGATCGCGGGCAGCGCTGTGCAGGGCTGCCCAGCGCGTATCGCCCGAGTGGTGCCGACCACTGAACGTTCGATCAGCCACATCGTGCCCGAGACGAACGCCAGGTCGATCTCGGCAGTCGGGGCAGTAGACGCAGATGGCGCTCCCGGACCGTCGCACCTGCCGCTGCGTGATCGAGCGCCGTCGGTCGCTGACACATCGACCGCAGACCAGGCAAGAGCCTCGAGCCCGCGTATGCCCGAGAAAGCAACCAAGGCATCGCGCGTCGGGGTCGGTGTCGCGAAAACCCGCCCGGGATTCATCGACAGCAGCCCGCTCGCGATCCAGGCAACGATGAACAAGGCGAACACGAGGCTGGTCCAGTGATGCCACGCCATCCAGCCACGGTAGGGGGAGAGGACGCCACCGCTGGCGCGGCGCCGCCACCGCATGCGCCATACGCCGAGCACCGCGCCCGTGGCCGCCGCCGCCAGCGCGCCCGCCGATACCCAGATGACCGTCTGCCGCCACGCTTCCGGGCGTTCACGCAGGATTGTCGGATAGATCCAGTGCGGAACCGATCCAAGCCAGTTCCAGAAGCGCTCGTTGCGTGTCGTGTCACGCACGACTTCACCTGTGCGACCAGACACATAGAGGACCGTACCCGGCGCATCGGCCATGGCCACCCTGTACAGCGGTCGGTGCGCATCGAGGACCTGGGGAACCGTCCACTGATCGTTGTGGATACGCTTGATCCCGGAAGGATCCGCGCCACTCCCCGAGCGCGCTGCAAAGGCACTGGCCACAAGCGACGCGACCTCGGCGTCGACGCCAGCAATCAGTGCGCCGCTGCTCGCGTCCACCACGCTCCAGCGACCGCTCCAGTCCAGGAAACGGTAAACCGGCCGCTCCAGCAACATGCCCAGACGCGCCTCGCGCGGAAACTCCACCAGGCCCGCTGCGGACAAGGCCTGCGCAGGCAGGATACGCACGGCCTCGGCGTTCAGTGGGAGCAGGCCGCCGACACGCTCAGGCTCGGTCAATCGCGGGTAAGGGACATAGATCATGACCACGCCCGAAGCAAACCAGGTCGCGAACAACAGGCAGAACGCGACACCCAGCCACCGGTGCAGCAGGATCAGCCAGCGCTTCATCGATGACCGCACCGCAGGCGCGACACACACTTGCATGTCCCGGCGCCGAAATGATATCTTCAATACATGCACCTTAGTTGCATTAAGGAAACGCGATCCTATCTCAACCCGATGGCTGCCGCGAATGTTCGCGGTGTTCGCTGGCTGGAAGCCAGGCCGTCGAACCTGCCCCGGAACGCCCTTCCCATGAAAAAGCCCATCCTGCGCGGTCTCAGCCGCCATTCACAGTACGCCTTGCTGCTGCTCGCGCTGCCGTCACTCGCCCACTCACAGGAACGTTCACTGAAGGAAGTGGAGATCCGCGGGACGCGCGCCACCGAGCGCATCGAACTGGACCAACCAAGCGCCGTTGGCAGCCGAATCGGGCTCACCCCGCGCGAGACGCCGGCGAGCGTGGAAATCCTCGATCAGGAAACAATCCAGCGCCTGGGCGCGCGCACGCTCACCGAAGCCATGGCCCTGGCCGCAGGCGTCACGACCGGCGTTCCCGGGGGTGCGCCGGGAGTGGTTTCGATGCGTGGCTTCACGGGAAACGCCATCACCTACCTTTTCGACGGCACCCGGATCCAGGGCGCCTCGATGACTGCGCGGCCGATGGACTCCTGGAACTTCGAGCGGGTCGAGATCCTTCGCGGCCCGGCCTCGGTGCTCTATGGCGAGGGCGCGCTCGTAGGCGCGATGAACTTCGTTCCCCGCCGCCCCAACCGGGAGGTCGCGACCGCTGAAGCGCTGGTCAGCTACGGAAGCTTCGACACACTGCGCACCGCAGCAGGCATCGGCGGGGCACTCGGCAAATCAAGCGCGTTTCGCATCGACTTCAGCCGAAACGCCACCGGCGGCTTCATCGACCGGACGCGCGGCGAGATGCTCAATCTGACGAGCGGTGTGAGCACCGATTTCGGCAGCGGGGTGCGACTCGATCTGTCATTCGACTACGCGAAGGACGATTTCCAGGGCTATTGGGGCACCCCGATCATTCCCGCGTCGGTCGCACGCAACCCGACCGGTCTGGTCAATGACGCGCGGGGTTGGGTGTTCGACCGTGCGCTCGAGCGGACCAACTACAACGTGACCGACAACGTTTTTCGCAGTGATTCAGTGATCGGCCGGGCGAAACTCACATGGCGCGCAAGCGAGGCCATCACGCTTCGCAACGAGTTCTATTATTACAAGTCGGATCGACGGTGGAAGAACGCCGAGGCATACACCTTCAACACCGGGGCGAACCTGATGGACCGCTCCCTGGTGCAGATCGACCACGACCATACGCTGGTAGGCAACCGGCTTGATCTGACCCACCGCGGCGAGCTGTTCGGCCTGCGCAACCGGTTCGTCGGCGGTGCAGAGGTCAGCTTCACCCACTTCACCAACCCGCGCCGATTCAGCAACGGAAATCCGGTTGCAATGCGCACCAGCGTCTTCGATCCGGCGCCGGGCTTCTATCCGGGTGATCCTGCGCTCTTCTCGGGCGCCGGCAATCAGACGGACTTCACCACCAAGATTCCCGTCTACTCGGTGTTCGCGGAGAACGCGATCAACCTGAGCCCTGCCTGGATCGCGCTCGCGGGCGTGCGTCATGAGAGCATCACGGTCGATCGCACGGTGGTCGATCTCGCCCCGGGTGTCGCCAGACAGGAATTCTCGAGGACCTACTCGCCGACCTCCTGGCGACTGGGTACGGTCTACAGCATCACGCCCACGACACAGCTGTACGGTCAGTACAGCAACGCGGTCGCTCCAGTAGCCACGGTACTGCTGATTTCCCAGGCCAACTCGCTGTTTCCACTGACCCGCGGCACGGCGTTCGAGGTCGGCATGAAGCAGAGTGTCCTGGGCGATCGCGTCGAATGGACGCTCGCGCTGTATGACATCGAACAGACCAACGTGACCACGCGCGACCCTGCCAACCCGAACGTCACGACCAACGTCGGCAAGCAGTCCTCGCGCGGCGTCGAACTGGCCGCTGCGGTCCGGGCGACCCGCCAGTTGACGTTCTCCGGAAGCCTGGCGCTGGTCGACGCCCGTTTCGACACGTTGATCGAGGCAGGAAACGCCAACCGGGCTGGCAACACCCCGCCGAACGTTCCTGACCGGGTGGCCAACGCCCGCATGACCTACCGCTTCTCCGGGATGCCGGTCGAGATCGGCGCCGGCGTGCGTCATATCGGTGCCTTCTACACCAACAACTCGAACACTACGCGGGTGAACGATGCGACCCTGTTCGACGCGTTCGCCGGATGGCGGGTCGGCAACGGGACTCTCGGGGTGCGCGTGCGCAACATCGGCGATCGGCTCTGGGCAACGTGGACCGGCGCCAGCCAGAATCAGGTCATCCTGGGCGAGCCACGCAGCTTCGAACTGTCTTTCCAGGCGGCGTTCTGACGGCCCCACCCGGTATCCGACACGCGCGAGAGGCGCGTCAGCGTGGCCGTACGCCGGGCATGCGCCTGGGAGAGAGCTCCGCTGAAGATGCAGGGCCCGCTGCTTCCTGACCGATCCGGCTCAGTCTCGTCTTCAGCTCGCTCTCGATCACGCTCCTGGCGTAGGGCTTCATCGCCTTCCAGTCGTGGCATTCCTCGCGGGTGCGCCCACATCCCAGGCACCAGCCCTTCGGGCCCGAGAAATCACAGACATCCACGCATGGACTCTTCTTTTTCTGCTTCATCAACAGCACTCTCAGCGTAATGCCCTGGGGGGTCAGGCCTTCCCTTCCAGCTGGCTCAAGGTCTTGTCGACTGCACCTTCAAGCTCCCTGAGCTGATTGAACTCCTGCAGCAACCGCTGCTCCAGTGCCTTGAAGTTCAGCGGCAGGCTGCGTTCGCAGACAGTGTATCCCTTGCCAACGAGCCGGTAGCCTTTCCAGCCCTGAATACGGCCGCGCTCGGAATCGATGAGCGCTTCGATGAATCGCTGCTGAGACGGACAATCCTCCTCGGCGTGCAGGGAGATCGGGAACGCCTTCTGTCGAAAATGGGCATCCTCGATGAAGGTTTCGAAATGGACGCCACCCTGGTTGGCGTTGTACCAGTTGGATTTGTACAGCTGCAGGTACGAACCGCGGTTGAATATCTCCCAGCCATCCTCGAACCAGGCGGCTTGCCTCAGCATTTTTTCCAGGTTGCGGAAGACTGCCTTGACGTCTTTCATGATCAATCCTCCTCAGGGTGGGGCTGCCCGTTTCAACGGCTCCCGACCGGATTTCGTTGCGCAGCGACGCCCCCCCTGTGCACGGCCCGGACGGCATATCCTGCAGCCGATCACCCACTGCGGCTTCAGAGATACTCGCGCATCCAGTCGCGGCCCGCTTCCCCGGCGATCGCCAGATGGTCAAGATTCTCATAGATAGACATGTGTGATGCGCCTCCGCCGATCTGGACGAGCTTCTTCCGCGGGCACGGGATCCGGTTGAAGTAGGGCACCTCTATCTCGGTCATCGTGATGTCGTCGTAGGCCGAGGTAATCATCAACGTCGGCGTGTAGATGATCCGTTCCAGGTAGGGCGCGATATCGTAGGCGAGCACGTACTCGGCCGACTGCACGGTCGTCCAGTGCTCATGATTGGGGGCGGTCGTCTCCTTGAACTTCTTGAATACGGGCCAGGTCTCAGGCGCCGGAAACGTGGATGCTGCTTCGTGCGGATGGGCGGAGTGGAGAATCCGGCCATGCTCGCCGGTGAGGAAACGTTGGCGCCGGTCGGACTCGATCAGTGCCATGAACTCGCGAAACCCCACGTTGCTCATCGATCTGCGCATGTTGTACAGGCCGTTGCACATCGGCACGATCGAAACGATCGAACGAACCCGAGAGTCTAGTGCGCCAACGGCCAGCACATGCGCACCCGAGTAGGAAATTCCCCAGATGCCGATGCGGCTGCAATCGACATCCTTGCGCGTCTCTGCATATGAAATGGCGTTTCGGTAATCCTCGATCTGCTCCCATGGATTGATGTGCTGGCGCGGCGTACCGTCACTCTCACCGAGGTTTCTATAGTCGAACACCAGGCAGGCGTACCCTGCTTCGACGAAGTACTTCGCATACTCGGGCTGGATCAGCTCCTTCACATAGCACCAACCGCCTCCCATGACGATCGTCGGATGCGGGCCGACGCCACCAGCCGGCTTGTAAAAGTCCGCCCTCAGCGTGACGCCTTCACTCTTGAACTCCACCAGTTCCTTGTTCATCGAACATGCTCTCCCTGGGTGTTATCGCAAACGCATTCCCGTCGCGGACATGCTTCGTAGATGCAGGCGGAAGAAAGTCTTCCTTTATGCAACTGTGTTGCTTATATTAACGCGGGCAGGACGTTAACGCCAACCTGGGCGTTCACTGCGAAGCCCTTCCGTCCTCGGTTCTGCAGCGGGCATCTTTTCTTTCTGGGCCGCCGCCCATCGATGCGCGCCGCTTCGCCGAGTGCGGTCACAGATGCCCAACGGCGCCGACGACGCCTTGCCCGGAAGCCCTGACGACGATGAACCCAGCCAACCATGACGAGATCCCGAAGACGCCCCCGTCGTCGCTCGTGCCCGTGACCGTCCTGACCGGATTCCTCGGCAGCGGCAAGACGACGTTGCTCAATTCCCTGGTGCAGCAGCCCGCACTTCACGATGCGCTGGTTGTCATCAACGAGTTCGGCGAGATCGGGCTTGACCACCTTCTGGTGGCCCACACCGACGAGACCATCATCGAGATGAGCAGTGGATGTCTTTGCTGCACGATCAGGCAGGATCTGGTGAAGACGCTGCGCGACGCGACCTGGCGGTTCGCCCGCCAGGGAAGTCGCCTGTTCCGGCGGGTAGTCATCGAATCCACCGGCCTCGCCGACCCAGCGCCGATCCTGCACACGCTGATGACCGACCCTTACCTGGTCGATCACTATCGGCTGGACGGCGTGGTGACCACCATTGATGCGACCAGCGCCGAGGCGAGCCTGGACGCCCACCCGGAGGCGATCAAGCAGGCCGCTGTCGCCGACATACTGCTGATTACCAAGACTGATCTGGTCGACGCCGGGACGCTCGAGCGGGTACGGGTCCGTTTGCGCGGCGTCAATCCGGGTGCGCCGCATCTGGTGAGCGCGCACGGTGCGGTGGCGGCCGAAGCGGTACTCAACCTTGGTCTGTTCAACATTTCAGGAAAGATTCCGGATGTCGCCCGATGGCTGCACGAGGAACGCTATCGCGTGCCGGATGCGCATGCGCACGACGAAAGTGACCACCACGATCATGCACATGCACATGCACATGGACATGAGCATGTGCCGGGCGTGACGCCGTCGCGCGCTGAGTCAGGCAGGCGGATAGCAGGCGGCCCCGAACCCTTAACCGCTGAGGACCCCGTTCATCACCACGACGTCAATCGCCATGACGACAGGATCCGTGCCTTCTGCTTCACGTTTGACCGTCCGATCGACAAGCGGGCGTTCGAACAGTGGTTTGCCGTGCTGGTGCGTCTGAAAGGAGAGCAGTTGCTGCGTATCAAGGGCATCCTGAATCTCGAGGGCGACGACACGCCTACCGTCATACACGGCGTGCAGCATGTATTCCATCCTCCGGTGCTGCTGCCTGCGTGGCCTTCCAGCGATCGGCGCACCCGCATCGTCTTCATTACGCGTGATCTGACGCGCGAGGTCATCGAGAACATGTTCATCTACTTCGTGCCGCCGGTGAGCATGCCGCCCGATGCGCGTCTCGGCTAGCCGCTTGACGACCGTGCCCGCGTCGTTGCCGAAACGCGGGCTCCGGCCTGCCTGAATGCGCACGGCGTGCGCGAAATCCTGCATGTGCGGCGGCTCAGCCAGACACCAGCGAGGAAGATCGTTTGGCGCGCGGCGGCAATCGCGAGCCGCATACGGCCGTCCGAGCCGGACGGCAGCGACCAGGGCAAGTCGATATCTTTTCGAGGCCCGGGCGTTACAGGAGGGCCGCGATGACTTGCAGATCGCCAACGGCATGGAAATCCGGTAAGAGCAGGTCGAGCGGGCAACAAGACCCCGCGTCTGCACCCGCAACGAGGAGGTTACCGATGGTGTCCATGCGCTCCGGGCTGTGTGCCCCGCTTCTTGCTGCGATCCTCGCCACCGCTTTCAACGCAGTCACCACCGTTCCTGTACAGGCCCAGACACCGACACAGCCCCCGGCCCAGCCCCAGACCCAGGCTCAGACCCAGTCCTGGCCGGCCAGGCCGATCCGCCTGGTCGTGCCCTTCCCGCCCGGGGCCAGCAACGACGTGCTGTCCCGCATCACAGCGCAGGCGATGAGCCCCGGGCTCGGTCAGCAGATCGTCGTCGAGAACCGTCCGGGCGGCGGCGGCATCGTCGGCTCCGAGGTCGTCGCCCGGTCGCCCGGCGATGGCTACAGCATGCTCAACATCCAGGCGTCCTTCGTCGCCAACGCCGCGCTGCGGCCCCGGCTGCCCTACGAACCGATCGCCGACTTCGCCTATGTCGGGATGATGGCGCGCGGCCCGCTGCTGATGGTGGTGCATCCGTCGCTGCCGGTGAAGAACCTGCGCGAGTTCCTCGCGCTGGCGAAATCGAAGCCCGGGCTGGTCAACTACGGCTCGACCGGCACCGGCAGCCACAACCACATGGCCACGGAACTTTTCAGGCGCATGGCGGGCATCGACATCATCCACGTGCCTTACAAGGGGGCGGCACCGGCGCTGACCGACCTGATGGGCGGTCACATCCAGCTGGTGATGACCAGCCTGCCTTCGGCGATGACCCAGGTCCAGGCCGGCCGCATGAGGGCGTTGGGCGTGGCCAGCGAGACACGCACCGGTTTCATGCCGCAGGTGCCGACCATCGCCGAGGCCGGCGTGCCCGGCTACGTGGCAGAGTTCTGGTGGGGCCTGGTGGTTCCGGTGAAGACGCCGGCCGAGATCACCGCGCGGCTGGGCAGCGAACTCGCCAGGGCGTTGCAGTCCACCGATCTCAGACAGAGCTTCGCCGGCGAGGGCGCGGAACCGGCGACAATGGGCGGCGAGGCGTTCCAGCGCTTTGTTTCCAACGAGATCAACCGCTGGCGCAAGGTTGCGCAGGAGACCGGGATCAAGCCCGAATGATCCCGGTACCTTCAGGAACCTGAGACAGGCACTTCGCACATGCAACTCAAACGCTCGACCCTGACTGCGATCAGGCTGCCCTACCCT
>JADCHX010000006.1 GCA_020248265.1 Rhodocyclaceae bacterium | reverse complement strand
TCAAGGCGCTTGAAGGCATCGGCGCGCCTGACGGGTAGCTTGTCGAACTCGTCCTTTGAGATCCGGCCGTCGCCGTCGCTATCGAGCTGGGCAAAGCGTGCGTCTGCATCGCTTGTCTGTGCCATGACACCGGGGATTGCCGCCATGGACAGGAGGATCATGACCGTAAAGACGGAAAGCATGCGCGAATGGGATGTCATCTTGCTTTTTCGGTTGTATTGCAATGCGTGGCGCAAGCTTTGCGCGCATGGAATTCACCGTCAAGAGCAACAGTGGTTGGGCCATGACCCTGCGATGAACGGCGACTTTTGTCCGCCGCAGGGGGGCTGGGCTGACAGGCCGGTCTTCAGCGGCCCTCACGGGCCTTCGCCTGCACCGGGCAGCACTCCGCAGTGCTTCCTGGCGGGCCCCGGCAGGCCCCGCGGCAAACACCGCTCCCGCAGCACTGTGGTGGCCTCTTCGATGAAAGGCAAGCCTTCCGCCTACCGCCCCTCAACGCTCCGGAGCCCCGCCATGCCGATGATCGACCCTGCCGCCCTCAAGCCCTTGAGCGCGGCCATCCTGAGCGACGTGATGGACAGGCTGGTCCCGATGCACCAGGCCATGAAGCCCTTCGTACGGCCGCTGGACGACAGTCTGGTGCTGGTGGGCCGCGCGCGCGGGCCTGTACATGCCGGCCTACGAGGTGAAAGACCGCGAGCACCCCTACGAGGCGGAGATCGCCCTGGTTGACGATCTGAGGCCAGGGGACGTGGTGGTGCTGGCCTGCAACGGCTCCACGGACCGGATTGCGCCCAGGGGGGAACTGCTGTCCACCGCCGCCACGGCGCGCGGCGCGGCCGGTTGCGTCATCAACGGCCTGGTGCGCGACGTGCGCCAGATCCGCGAGCTACGCTTTCCCATGTTCCATGGCGGCATCGGCCCGCTGGACACCAAAGGCCGCGCCCGCATGATGCAGCGCGACGTGCCGGTGGAGTGCGCCAGCGTGGCCGTGGCCAGCGATGACCTGGTGTTCGGCGATGTGGACGGTTTGGTGGTCATCCCGCAGGCGCGCGAGCATGAGGTGATCGAGCGCGCGCTAGCCAAGGTGCAGGGCGGGAACGACACGCGCGACGCCTTGCTGCGCGGCGAATCGCTGGCCAGCGTTTTCCGGCGCATGGGAATTCTCTGAAAGGGCCGGGCCCCACGCGGGCCGAGGACTGGAGGGCCCACTAGGCGCCAGCCCTCGGAACAAGCGCTCAGCCCAGCGCGCCCCTCACCATCTGGCCGAGCAGCCGCTGAGGCAGCAAGGTGAACAAGCCCGTGATCACCAGGGCGCCGACGAAAATAGAAATCATCGTGATGCGGTGTGCCTGGATGTTGCGCCGGCGCGCATGCGCCACGCCAAACACCAGTGAAATCAGCGTGTTGTAGGCCGACAAGCCGTGGATCCAGGAAAAGCCGTCGAAGCGGATTGCGAACGAGATGCTCGCCACCGAGGCCATCAGCAGCACCCCGGTCCAGCCTTAGCATCCGGTGCGAGACGGTTCCCTTGCGCCGCGCCAGCACCGTGCCGCCCATCAAGTTTTGTCTTCCCAGATTGCGGAGATCACGGATCCAGGTAGTTGTCGTTTCACTGTCCGCCGCGCTGTCGAATCTCTTCAAGGCCCGCCACGAACTGCCCCCAGACATTCACTTGTTATCGTCGACAACTATTGCGACGCGGGAAGACTCGTGCTCGGAGTCCGTTGCTGCACAATCCACTCATCGACAGTACAAAGCCACTCCTGGATCTCCGGCCTGAAAAGGTGGGCGGGGTGGTCCGAGAGAAATGCCTCCAGTACCTTTCGCTTGGCGTAGGCATCGCTGGCCGCTTGAGCCTTCTTCAATGCTTCGTTGTATTGCATGCGTGCGAGACCGATCTCGCTGCGTCGAGCGTTCTCGAATAGATCGATGTAATGGGGTAACTTGACGTGAAAAAACAGACCCCAGTCGTTCGCATCCTCTTTCGAGTAGTAATTCAACCAGACGTCTCGTCCGTATACTGCCCTCTCTGTGTCGATTACGTATCCGGCCGCCGTAAACTGGCTGCCGTCAGCAAGAGCTACGGTGACCAGCGCATCTTCGACATGACCTGGCAGGCGAGCTATGACTGCGTTGTTCTTGATTCGAAGTTCATCGAGATCTTCAAAACCTTCCAGGAGGTATCCGATCCTCTCGCACCTTGCTTTCAGCGTTGACCCGCCTTCCGGCGCGGGCTCAAACTCGAATTCCACCGTAAAGCGGGACCCCCAAAGCCGATCCCATCCCCATTTGTCGCACTGGAACCAGACCTTGGTGTGCCCGATCGGAGTGGTGCGAATCCACCCCAGACGCCCCTCTTTGGCAGTCTTGAACCCGTTCGCCTTCATGAGGGCTGCCAATTCGGAGCGCAGCTCTCCGTAAAACGCTCGTGACGTGAATGTCATTGTTTGTCTCGCCTCCTTGATTACGGATGAGCCCCCCTGTGACGCGAGGGGAGGCCATGTGGCCCCGGAATCCCTGCACCCGGCACCCCCTCGATGCTATCGAGGCCGCGGCCAACGCGCGCGACGTGCCCTACCAGTCGCTGATCAAGGTGTGGTTGCAGGAGAAGGTGGAGCAGTAAGAACTGCTCCGTTCTGCCGGCCCCGCGGTTGATCGTGGACGCCCGCGCCGGTCCGCAGGCATTGGCGGTCATGCCGGCGATGTCTCCATCGGCACGACCTTGCGCATGATCTCGGCGCGGCTGGGCAAGGTCTTGAGATCGTAATCGGCCTGCATCGCCAACCAGGACACGGCGTCGCCGCCGAAGTAGCGTGCCAGCCGCTGCGCCGTATCGGCGGTCACGCCGCGTCGCTCCTTCACGATCTCGTGGATGCGAGTAGCGGGCACACCGAGCGCCATGGCCAGCGCGTTGACGCTGAGCCCCAGCGGCGCCAGATACTCCTCGCGCAGCACCTCACCCGGATGCACCGGGCGCATGCGATTGACGGGCTTGCTCATGAGGGACAGACCTCTCAGTGGTAGTCGACGATCTCCACCTGCGCGGGACCGCTGTCGGTCCACACGAAACAGAGCCGCCATTGGTCGTTGATCCGGATACTCCATTGCCCCGCCCTGTCGGCACGCAGTACTTCCAGCCGGTTGCCCGGTGGCGAGCGCAGGAAATCAAGCGTGGTGGCTGCATGGAGCATGACCAGCTTCCGCGTGGCGACAGTCTCGATGGCGCGGAAGCGCCTGGGATGCCTGCCCTCGAACAAGGCCTGGGTGTCTCGACAGCGAAAGCTCTGGATCACATCGAGGATGATATTACGGAGTACGTAATACGACAAGCGGTAGAATCGTCATGGCCACGCTATGGTGATTTGCTGCGCTTCGAGTCCCTCCTTTGCCGTTCGTGCTGTTCCTGCGGTTGATCGTGTCGGCGAGAGCGCCGGGGGGGCTGAAAACAGCAGGAGCAGCACGAACAGCAAGGCCCCCGGGGCTGCTGTAGCGCCCGATGGGAAAACTGCGGACACCGGGCGACAGCTCTTCGCGAGCACGGCCCATGATCGGCTGCGTTGCCAGCAGCCGGAACTGATCGTCGAGGTGATCCACCCAGCGGTCGGCTGCGGCGACACTGTCGTCGGCGATGAAGTCCCAGATCTCGAGGATGTCGGTCTGCGCGAGTGGCCGGCGCATCACCCGCGGCATTCAGTCCGCCGCCGTCTTGCCTGCACGCCGTGCGCGCGCCTCGCGCTTGAGTGCCGCCGCATCCCAGGGTTCACTCGGCCCGCTGGCTAGCCCCTGGCGCACGTCGTTGCGTAACTGCGCGAGCTTCGCCTCCCGCAGTCGATCCTGTTCCTCCATCAGGCGTAGCGCCTCGCGAACCACCTCGCTCGCCGACGTGTAAAGCCCGGAGGCAACCTTGGATCGGACGAGTTCTTCCAGCTGGGGGGTCAGATTGACGTTCATTCCCATGGGACACAGACCTCAGGTCACGGCAGCGGTCATTATGTCAGGGAATGTCAATCCTGGATAGTTTCCGGCGTTCGCCGGCGAGCCAATACCACTGCCAGCGATGATCAGTGAGGTCAGGTTCCTGCTTCGACTTGATCAACCAACGCCGGGTTCACCACCGCGAACCGGTGTCGGCCTTCCTGCTCCGCGCGGGCGCGGCCGCGCTCTTCCAGCAGGGCGAGCGCGGCCCTGAGGGAGTTGCTGTTGCGCACGCATCCGGGGCCGTACTGGTAGATCCGGCCAGAGGCGATGCGCGGGTCGCCGGTGCGTGCGGCCTCGTTGCGCAGCCAGGCATCGAAGCGAATGGCGGTGGCCAGCTCGGGCGGCGCATCGAGGTCGGCCAGCAGCCGGCGGGCTTCGTGCAGATGCCAGTCGACGATACGGACGGCGCGCTCGATGCAGCCTGCGTCGATCGCGCCGGCCGGGCCGTGATCGAGCACGTGGAGCAGTGCGGCCAGACGCGCGATGTTCTCGGCTGCCTTGGCGGCGACATCGCGGATGGCTGCGTAGTCACCGCCGCCGCCGAGCTGGCGCTCGATGCGGTCATGCGCCCGCACCCAGGATGCGTGAGCCGCGTGCGAGAGATCCAGCATCGTCGGCGCGAGCCCACCCTGCGCATCCATGGCGAGCGGCGTGTCGAGCAAGGCGCGCACACGTGCGTTGAACGCATCGACGGCCGGCAGCACCTCGGGCGCTGGCCGATAGGGTCGTTGCCCCTGCGT
Source organism: Rhodocyclaceae bacterium (assembly GCA_020248265.1). Classification (NCBI taxonomy): domain Bacteria; kingdom Pseudomonadati; phylum Pseudomonadota; class Betaproteobacteria; order Rhodocyclales; family Rhodocyclaceae; species Rhodocyclaceae bacterium. The sequence continues at coordinate 3,900 of JADCHX010000006.1, read as the reverse complement.
GCTGTCGCGGCCACGCGATCAGGAAGCGGGCGATGAAGCCGCTGCCGCGGGGTAGCGCGCTCGATGAACCCGCGCAGCGCCTCGGGCTGGGCCATCACGCCGAAAGTAAGCCGGCGTGGCACGCTGACGGGTTACAGCGCGGTGGCCCCCAACTCCCCCAGAGATCGATCATCATCGGAAGTGTCCTGCGCGTCCCGGCTCTTGCCGGGCCCCGGCGGGCCGCTTCGCTGCCGGGCGACCCGCGCGGCCGGCGAGGGCCTCCAACACGGGAAACAGACCGGCACGAACGCGCCGCCCGAAACCTGCGGACCATCGCTTCTTCAGGGGGCAAGTCGAGCCTTGGCCCGATGGACGACGCTTCACCGACCCCGGTCCCGTCTGCCGGCATCCGACAGCGCAAAAGCTTGCCGTGCCGCCATAACGTCGGGAACTGCAGCCCGTGACCCCTCGCCCGGCGCTTCGCGCGAGCGCGGATCGAGGACAGACGGTCAGAGCATGGTCCAAGCCAGGGAGAAGTGGAAGCGATAGTCGCGCGGTTCCTCGGGCCTCGAGTTGAGCGGCAGGCCGAGGCTCACCCGGCCCGAGAAGCTCCTGCCCCAAGAGAAGTTCAGTCCCGTCCCCACGCTCGACAGCACGTCCGAACTGCGCTGACTGTTGGTCGGTCGGAACGGCTGTACCTCGCCGTAGTCGACGAACGCAAAGGCCGTCGTGCGAACCGGCGAGGACACCGGCAGGCTCACCGGCCAGAACATCTGCATGTTCACCAGCACGCCGCGATCTCCGGCAAGCAAACCGGTCGCATAGCCGCGTACCGTACCCTCTCCGCCAATCAACATCTGCTCGCTCGACGGAAGCAGCGTATCGGTCGTGTACTGCCACGACAGCCCCGCCGACAGACTGAAATCGTTGCTCAGTCGCACGCTGCGTTGAATCGTACCCTTGCTCAGGTGATAGCTGCGCGGATTCCCGGCAATCGGCACGTTCTCGCCGGCCACCCAGTCCACGTTGGCCGTCCAGTACCCGTCCTGCAGGGGCACCTGCACGTCCAACCCGCCCGAGTAGCCGACCAGGTCCGACCCGCTCAGCACGGTGCCGTCGATCCAGTTCACCGTACGCCGCTTCTTTGCCGACAGCAAGACGTCGACTTGCACGTCACGCCGCGATATCAACGGGTGGCGCAGCGACCCGGTGAATGCACTCGCCTCGCCGGTCACGCGCAGCGAAGCCAGCGAACCATTGACGACCCTGGTGCTGTCCTCGAAGTAGCCCACGGTCACTCGCGTGCCTTGGTATCCTACCGGCACACCATAGGTGATGTACTTGCCCAGATGACCCTCGGCACCGGCGACGGATACGAAGAGATCGTCACGCCGCCCGGTCAGGCTGCGCCGTACGTAGCTCGTTCCCAGCCGATACTCGCCCGTACCGCTCGATCCGGTGTTGTCGAAGGTCGTGCGCAGCTGGTTCTGCCTGGGCTCGACCACTGTGATGACGATATCCGTCCGCCCGAAGTCCGTCCCGGGCTGCAATTCGGCACGCAGTTGCGCGTCGTTGGTGCGGTTGAACAGCACAAGATCGCGCTCCAGCCGCCCGAGGTCCACCACGTCCGCCGCCTTCAGGCCGATCCGGTTGCTGATGTAGTCGTCGTTGGTGGTCGCGTTGCCACGCAACTGCAGCTGCCCCAGCCGCGCCTCAACCAGCCGGATCACTACCACCCCATCCGTCACGTCCTGCGCAGGCAGGGTCGCCTGCGCGGTGGCGATGTTCCGTTCGCGGTACAGGGCGTTGATACGCGCGACCAGTTCGCGCAGGTCGGCCAGACGCAGTGACCGCCCCCGATACCCGGCCGCCAACTGCTCCAGTTCCTCTGGCTTGAGGATCGCCGAAGGCGGGTCGAAACGGATCTCACGTACGAAGAACGCGAGATCTTCCCCTACGGGCGCCTTCCTCGGGGCCTCCTGCGGCTGAGGTGCAACCGGCCGCTCGTTCCGCTCCTGGCGCAGCTCCTCTTCGCGCTGCCGCCGCTCACGCTCGATTTCGCGTTGCTGAAGCACCCCCGGGTCCAGCGCGGGCGGCAGCCCCACCTGCGCGAGCGCCGGGCATATCGTGGTCAAGACGAGAACGGAAGCAACCGGGAGGTGGCAAGAGCGACTTCGCATGCGAGAACACCAGAATGGCTAGTAGTAGATCAATCTTTAGTCGGATCGCCTCGCGAACGGTTGCAGGCCGCACCCCGAACACCATATGCCGACCTGCCGTACATCCCGGCGGCCTTCACTCCGTCGTCGAATCGACTGGCGTTGCTGGCTCGAGTTGCACGGCGTTCTCTGGAACCTGTACCAGCTCGCCGACCGCGCGCTGAATAACGCCCGAAGGCCGCTGAGCCGTGGTTGCGGCGTCGACGATCACCCGGCTTGTCTTGACCCCTTCCTTGGCTCCGGTTTCCAGCACGCTGGAGTCGTAGCCTGTGGGATCACTGACGACAGGATGGGTAGCCGGGTCGCGATGAATGATGTAGGCGCCCAAAACACGAGAGAGATTCTGCTCCACGCGCATGCTGAACGCCCCCGTCGGGGCGAACAACTGGGCGTCGTACGGCCGCTGCACTACCGAACTGCTGTTGTCCATCAGCAGGCTGATGGACGGAGTATTCAGCAGCATGCGGTTGCCGACGTAGCCCTCTTGCAACTCGAGGAATCCGGTCGGAATCGTGATCCGCGCGTCCCGCGTCAAGAACCGATCGAAGGAGACGCCCAGCGGACTGTTCAGTGTGAGATCCACCGTATTCATGATCGGCCGATTGCGCCCTACAAGCGACACCGATAACGCACCGCGACCAGGCCGCAGCAGATGATTGACGGTCGCTGTCACCCGATCACTCAGCAGTACCAGTCGTCGACCCACCTCGAGATTGGCGCCGTCGACCTCGGTCTTCGCATAAAGCAGCACACCGTCACCCAGCACCCGCCGCACGTTCACCGTGCCGTTGAGTGCATCGAGCGTGGCATCGCCATTGTCGGCGCTCACCAGATCTGCAGTGACGTCGTTGGCTGCAGACAGAGCGGTATTGCCGAGACTCGACACTGCACTGCCCACGCGGATGTTGCTGCCTGCCTTGATCGTGAGGTTGCGCTCGGCGGTCAGGGTGCCCGCCACCACGTTGCCGGCACCAGCCTCGACCGACACGTTGCCGGCGACACTCGCCACCGTCGTCACATCGATGCTGTTGGCTGCACCAAGCGTGAGGCCGTCCTGCGCCCGCGTGAGGTCACCGCTGATGTCCGTGCCCGCGTTCAACGTCACGCTACCCGCCGTGCTCTCCACCCGCGCGTAGCGCGCCGCCGCCTTGCCGCCGATCGACTGCGCTGCGGTCACGTTCACGTCGCCCACCGCGCTGACCGTGTCCACCTTCACATTGCCCGTCGTCGCGACCAGCGTCGCCGCCCCCGCCGCGTTCGTCGATCCCAGCGACAGATCGCCGGTGCTCGCCGTCGCGTTGATCATGCCCGCGTCGGTGCTCAGCGTGCCCGCCGTGATCCCGGTGCCCCCGGTCAGCGTCAGCGCCGTCTCGGCGTTCGCCGTGCCCAGCGTCATCGACCCGGTGGTCGCGCGCGCTGTCAGCGTGCCGTTGAACGCAGTCGTCGTCGTCGCGTCCAGGTCGCGCGCCGCCGTCGCCTGCACGTTCTGCGCCGCCCGCGTGAGGTCACCGCTGATGTCCGTGCCCGCGTTCAACGTCACGCTGCCCGCCGTGCTCTCCACCTGCGCGTAGCGCGCCGCCGCCTTGCCGCCGATCGACTGCGCTGCGGTCACGTTCACGTCGCCCACCGCGCTGACCGTGTCCACCTTCACATTGCCCGTCGTCGCAACCAGCATCGCCGCCCCCGCCGCGTTCGTCGATCC
>JADCHX010000005.1 GCA_020248265.1 Rhodocyclaceae bacterium | reverse complement strand
GCCGGAAGGCACCGAGATGGTGATGCCGGGGGACAACATTTCGATCACGGTCACGCTGATCCAGCCGATCGCGATGGAAGAGGGGCTGCGCTTCGCGATCCGCGAAGGTGGCAAGACCGTTGGCGCGGGTGTCGTCGCCAAAGTGATCGCGTAAGACTTCGAGCAGGCGAGAAATGTCAAATCAGAAAATCAGGATCCGCCTCAAGGCGTTCGACTACCGGCTGATCGACCAGTCGGCAATCGAGATCGTGGACACCGCCAAGCGCACCGGCGCGGTGGTCAAGGGCCCGGTGCCACTGCCCACCCGCATCGAGCGCTTTGACGTACTGCGTTCGCCGCATGTCAACAAGACCTCGCGCGACCAGTTCGAGATCCGTACCCACCTGCGCCTGATGGACATCATCGACCCGACCGACAAGACGGTCGACGCGCTGATGAAGCTGGATCTTCCGGCTGGCGTGGACGTCGAAATCAAGCTCTGATTGCAGGACGGTCCGCTCTGGCGGACCGAGCAGCGGCACCGCAGTTGCAGCAATGGTGGCACCGGTAGCAGCTACACCAAACCTTCGCTGGTCAATCGTAACCGGCATACGGAGAAACAAGATGAGCATCGGACTCGTCGGCCGCAAGGTCGGCATGACTCGCATCTTCACCGATGACGGAGATTCTGTGCCCGTCACGGTGGTCGATGTTTCCAACAACCGTGTCGCGCAGGTGAAGTCGGTCGAGAACGACGGCTACTCGGCGGTGCAGGTTGCCTTCGGCTCGCGCCGCGCCAGCCGTGTGATCAAGCCGGCTGCCGGCCATTTCGCGAAGGCCGGCGTGCAGGCCGGGACCGCGCTGAAAGAGTTCCGCCTGGCAGCGCCGGTCGCCGACGATATCAAGCCCGGTTCCGTGATCGACGTCGATCTGTTCAAGGTCGGCCAGCTCGTCGACGTGTCAGGCACGACGCACGGCAAGGGTTTTGCCGGCGCGATCAAGCGCCATCACTTCTCGTCGAACCGTGCCAGCCACGGCAACTCGGTTTCGCACAACAGCCCGGGTTCGATCGGCCAGAACCAGGATCCGGGTCGTGTGTTCCCCGGCAAGCGGATGGCCGGCCACCTCGGCGATGTCCGCCGTACGGTGCAGAACCTCGAGATCGTGCGCATCGACGCCGAGCGCAAGCTGCTGCTGCTCAAGGGTGCCGTCCCCGGTGCCAAGGGTGGCCATCTGATCGTCCGCGCCGCGGTCAAGGCAGGTGCCTGATGGAACTGAAACTCATCGATTCGCAGGGTAATTCGAGCTCGACGCTGGCGGCCAGCGACCAGCTGTTCGCGCGCGAGTTCAACGAGGCACTGGTACACCAGGTTGTGGTGGCCTACCAGGCCAACGCGCGCCAGGGTACCCGTGCCCAGAAAGAACGCAGTCAGGTCAACAAGAGCACCAAGAAGCCGTGGCGCCAGAAAGGTACTGGCCGTGCGCGTGCAGGCCGTGCCTCCAGCCCGCTGTGGCGTGGCGGCGGCAAGGTGTTCGCATCGCAGACCGACGAGAACTTCACCCAGAAGGTGAACCGCAAGATGTACCGCGCCGGCGTGGCTGCGATCCTCTCGCAGCTCGCACGTGAAGACCGCCTGTGCGTGGTCGACGCGTTCACCGTCGACTCGCCGAAGACCAAGATGCTGGCCGACAAGGTCAAGGGCATGGGCTTCGACGACGTGCTGATCGTGACCGACCAGCTCGACGAGAACCTGTTCCTGTCCTCGCGCAACCTTTCGTATGTGGGTGTGTTGCGCGTCGAGCAGACCGACCCGCTTTCGCTGTTGCAGTTCGACAAGGTGCTCTTCACCCGGAACGCAATTGCCCGCCTCGAGGAGATCCTCAAGTGAGCCTTCCCGCTACCCGCGAAGAGCGGTTGATGCAGATCCTCCTGGCGCCGCTGGTGTCGGAGAAGAGCACGATGGTTGCCGACAAGCACAACCAGATCGTGTTCGAAGTGGTGAAGAACGCGACCAAGCCGGAAATCAAGGCCGCAGTCGAGATGATGTTCAGCACCAAGGACAAGAAGATCGAAGTCGTATCGGTGCGTACCCTGAACTACGACGGCAAGGAGAAGCGCTTCGGCCGCTTCGTCGGTCGTCGTCGGAGCTGGAAGAAGGCCTACGTGCAGATCAAGGAAGGCCAGGAAATCGTGTTTGCTGGCCTGGAGGCGCGCTGAAATGCTGGTCAAGGTAAAACCCACATCCGCCGGCCGACGCGCCGTCGTCAAGGTCGTCAATCCCGAGTTGCACAAGGGCGAGCCTTTCGCGCCCCTGCTCGAGAAGCAGATCCAGAACGCCGGCCGCAACAGCAAGGGCCACATCACCACCCGGCACAAGGGCGGTGGGCACAAACACCACTACCGCGTGATCGATTTCAAGCGCAACAAGGACGGCATCGAGGCGAAGGTCGAGCGGCTCGAGTACGACCCGAACCGCAGCGCGAACATCGCGCTGCTGTGCTACGCCGACGGCGAGCGTCGCTACATCATTGCGCCGAACGGCGTGGCGGTCGGGGCGAAGCTGGTGAGCGGTTCTGAGGCGCCGATCAAGGCTGGCAACACCCTGCCGATCCGCAACATCCCGGTTGGAACGACGATCCACTGCATCGAGATGCAGCCTGGCAAGGGTGCGCAGATGGCGCGTTCGGCAGGCGCCTCGGTCCAGTTGCTGGCGCGCGAAAGCAGCTACGCCCAGCTGCGGCTGCGTTCCGGCGAGATCCGCAAGGTGCACGTCGATTGTCGAGCCACCATCGGTGAGGTCGGCAATGCCGAGCACAACCTGCGCTCGATCGGCAAGGCGGGTGCCATGCGCTGGCGCGGCGTGCGCCCGACGGTACGCGGCGTGGCGATGAACCCGGTCGATCACCCGCACGGTGGCGGCGAGGGCAAGACGGCCGCCGGCCGTCACCCGGTGAGCCCGTGGGGTCAGCTGACCAAGGGCTACAAGACCCGCAAGAACAAGCGCACGAGCAGCATGATCGTGCGGCGGCGCAACTCGACCAAGGGGTAAAACGAGATGGCACGTTCAGTAAAGAAAGGCCCCTTCGTCGATCATCACCTGTTCGGCAAGGTGGAAAAAGCGCGTTCGAACAACGACAAGCGTCCCATCAAGACCTGGTCGCGGCGTTCCACGATCCTCCCGGATTTCGTCGGGTTGACGATCGCGGTGCACAACGGGCGCCAGCATATCCCGGTGTTCGTTTCCGAGAACATGGTCGGGCACAAGCTGGGCGAGTTCGCGCATACGCGCACGTTCAAGGGGCACTCTGGCGACCGCAAGGCCGCCAAGGGCCCGGGCAGGTAAGGAGCATACTCATGCAGACCAAGGCCACATTGCGTGGTGTACGCCTCTCGGCACAGAAGGGTCGCCTGGTTGCAGACCAGATTCGCGGCCTGCCGGTCGAGCGTGCGCTCAACCTGCTCACGTTCAGCCCGAAGCGTGGCGCTGTCATCATCAAGAAGGTGCTCGAGTCGGCGATCGCAAACGCCGAGCACAACGATGCGGCAGACATCGACGAGTTGAAGGTCACGCTGATCCACGTCGAGCGTGGCACCAGCCTCAAGCGTTTCATGCCGCGCGCCAAGGGGCGTGCGTCCAGCATCACCAAACCGACCTGCCACGTCTATCTGGCAGTGGGCGACGGCAAGTAGCCGCCGCTTCCATGGACTGAACGACAGACGGGGCAAAGAGGGCACATATGGGACAGAAGATCCATCCGATCGGCTTTCGGCTCGCAGTCCAGCGCAACTGGACTTCGCGCTGGTATGCCAATCACAAGAATTTCGCCGGGATGCTGGCGGAAGACATCAAGGTTCGCGACTTCCTCAAGCAGAAGCTCGCACACGCTGCGGTAGGCCGCGTCCTGATCGAGCGTCCCGCGCGCGATGCGAAGATCACCATCTTCAGCGCGCGCCCGGGCGTGGTCATCGGCAAGAAGGGTGAGGACATCGAGGCGCTGCGCAGCGCGTTGCGCAAGTTCATGGGCGTGCAGAACGTCCATGTGAACATCGAAGAGATCCGCAAGCCGGAACTCGACGCGCAACTGATCGCCGACTCGATCTCCTCCCAGCTCGAGAAGCGCATCATGTTCCGCCGCGCGATGAAACGCGCGATGCAGAACGCGATGCGGCTGGGCGCCCAGGGCATCAAGATCATGAGCTCGGGTCGCCTGAACGGCATCGAGATCGCCCGTCGCGAATGGTATCGCGAGGGTCGTGTTCCGCTGCACACGCTGCGCGCCAACATCGAGTACGGCGTGTCGGAAGCCAAGACGACCTATGGTGTCATCGGCATCAAGGTCTGGGTCTACAAGGGCGATGTCCTTGGCAAGAACGAAGTGGCGCCGGAAGTTGCACCGGCGCCCGCGGTCGAGCCGGAACGCAAGCCGCGCAAGTCCGGAGTGAGAAATGCTGCAGCCAGCTAGAAGAAAATACCGTAAAGAGCAGAAGGGCCGCAATCGTGGCATCGCCACCCGTGGCAACAAGGTGAGCTTCGGCGAGTTCGGCCTGAAGGCTCTGGATCGTGGACGTCTGACGGCCCGCCAGATCGAAGCCGCCCGCCGCGCGATGACGCGCCACATCAAGCGCGGTGGCCGTATCTGGATCCGGATCTTCCCGGACAAGCCGATCTCGCAGAAACCCGCCGAGGTGCGGATGGGTAACGGCAAGGGTAACCCCGAGTACTACGTCGCCGAGATCCAGCCCGGAAAGATGCTGTACGAGATGGACGGGGTCGACGAGACGCTGGCCCGCGAGGCGTTCCGTCTGGCATCGGCCAAGTTGCCGCTGCGCACTGCCTTCGTCGCACGCCAGGTGGGAGGTTGAGATGAAATCCAAGGAACTCCGTGAACGTACGCAGGCTGAACTGGGCGACGAGGTGAAGAGCCTGTTGCGTGCCCAGTTCGGGCTTCGCATGCAGCACGCAACCCAGCAACTGGGCAAGACGAGCGAGCTGCGCAAGGTGAAGCGGGACATCGCCCGCGTGCGCACCATCGCAACTGAACTCGCCAACGCCGCGCCGGCTGCCACGCCGTCCGGCAAGGCCTGAAACCAATTCCAGGGACAGTCCCCATGACCGAAGCCGAAACGTCGTCTGCGCGCGTCCTCACGGGCCGCGTGGTCAGCGACAAGATGGACAAGACGGTCACCGTGCTGGTCGAGCGCAAGGTCAAGCACCCGCTCTACGGCAAGGTGATGGTCCGTTCGAAGAAGTATCACGCCCACGACGAGACCAATGAAATCGCCGAGGGCGACCTGGTCGAGATCGCGGAGACCCGGCCGATTTCGAAGACCAAGGCGTGGAAGGTTGCAAGGCTGGTCGAGAAGGCGCGTACGGCCTGATCATCGGTTCCGCTGAATTAGTGCTTGGCATCGAAGCGGTTAACGTGCATAATTTAAGGCTATCCTGATTTCAGGCGCTTTGCCTGGCATCGGGGACCGGCAGCGGCGTGGCATCTCGCGCGCCGCGGTACAGGAGGCGGTGGTCGCATCAGCGCGAGCGCCGGCTTCGGAAGCCGGGTGGCACTCCCTGCGTTGGCAGGGTCCAAGACTGACCGTGAGGCGGCGTGCACGGGCCCGGCGAAAGCCGGTCGGTGCAGCGGCAGTCGGCGCAAGCTGACGAAGCCCGCGGTAAAAGTTGGAACGCGTTTCACGGATCGGCCGCGCGTCGATCCGGTCGATCAGCGGCATGGAAGGGGCGGTGCCTGAGGGTGCCGGCGCTTCGACAGACAGATTCGGCCTGCCCGGAAACGTTCGGTCAGGCCTGGCGATTCCCCGGCCGCACCATGCGGCCCGGTCGGACAGGAGAAGAAGATGATCCAGATGCAGTCGGTCCTCGACGTGGCCGACAACACCGGTGCACGGTCGGTCATGTGCATCAAGGTGCTCGGCGGCTCGAAGCGGCGCTATGCCGGCATCGGCGACGTGATCAAGGTCAGCATCAAGGATGCGGCCCCGCGTGGGCGTGTGAAGAAGGGCGAGGTCTACAGCGCCGTGGTCGTGCGTACCGCCCATGGCGTGCGCCGCCAGGATGGTTCGCGCGTGCGCTTCGACAAGAATGCCGCCGTGCTGCTGAATGCGAAGCTGGAGCCGATCGGCACCCGCATCTTCGGACCGGTCACCCGCGAACTGCGCACCGAGCGATTCATGAAGATCGTCTCGCTTGCGCCGGAAGTCATCTAGGACGTTCGGTCAGGAGACCCAGCGATGAACAAGATCAAGAAAGGCGACGACGTCATTGTGCTAACGGGCCGCGATCGCGGCAAGCGGGGCACGGTGCTCAAGGTACTTGCCGAGCACGTCGTGGTCGAAGGCATCAATCGTGTCAAGAAGCACCAGAAGCCGAATCCCATGAAGGGGACCACCGGCGGCATCGTCGAGAAGGAAATGCCGATCAACGCTTCGAATGTGGCGGTTTTCAATCCCGCGACCAAGAAGGCGGATCGCGTCGGTTTCCGCGTGCTGGAAGACGGCCGCAAGGTTCGGTTCTACAAGTCCAACGGCGAACTGGTAAGCGCCTGATCCACGGGATCCACGGGCGCCCGCGCCCGCCGTGATCCGTCCCCGAAGAGGTTTTGCGAAAAATGGCCCGGCTCAAAGAACACTACCGCGAGAAAGTAGTCCCCGACCTGACTGCGAAGTTCGGCTACAAGACGCAGATGCAGGTCCCGCGGATCCTCAAGATCACGCTGAACATGGGCGTGGGCGAAGCCGTCGCGGACAAGAAAGTCCTCGAGAACGCGATCGGCGACATGCAGAAGATCGCTGGCCAGAAGCCGGTCGCGACCAAGTCGCGCAAGTCGATTGCCGGCTTCAAGATCCGCGAGGGCTATCCGATCGGTTGCATGGTTACCCTGCGCGGTGAGCGCATGTATGAATTCCTGGATCGCCTCGTTTCGATCGCGATGCCGCGTATCCGCGATTTCCGCGGCATTTCCGGCAAGGCATTCGACGGGCGCGGCAACTACAACATGGGCGTGCGTGAACAGATCATCTTCCCCGAGATCGACTACGACAAGGTCGATGCAGTGCGCGGGATGAACATCACGATCACCACCACGGCACGCACTGACGAGGAAGGGCGCGCGCTGCTGGCTGCCTTCCAATTCCCGTTCCGGAACTGAGGACCCACAGATGGCAAAGCAGTCCCTCATCAATCGCAACCAGAAGCGGATCGAGACGGTCGCGAAGTTCGCGGCCAAGCGCAAGGAACTGATGGCGCAGGCGCGCGACCCGCAGTTGTCCGATGAAGAGCGCATGGCGGCGCGGGAAAAGCTGCAACGCCTTCCGCGCGATGCATCGCCGGTGCGCGTGCGCAACCGGTGTTCGCTCACCGGACGTCCGCGCGGCGTGTACAGCAAGTTCGGCCTCGGCCGCAACAAGCTTCGTGAAATCGCCATGCGCGGAGAAGTTCCGGGCGTGACCAAGGCAAGCTGGTAGGAGCTTTCGTATGAGCATGAGTGATCCGATCGCCGACATGCTGACGCGCATTCGCAACGCGCAGATGGCGGAGAAGACGTCCGTTGAGATGCCGTCGAGCAAGCTCAAGGTTTCGATTGCCAAGGTGTTGAAGGACGAAGGCTATATCGACGACTTTGCGGTGCGCCCGAACGACGGCAAGCCGGTGCTGGACATCGCGCTGCGTTACTACGCAGGCGAGCCGGTCATCGAGAAGATCGAGCGCGTGAGCCGTCCGGGGCTGCGCGTGTACCGCGGCACGCATGACCTGCCGCGCGTGATGAACAACCTCGGGGTTGCGATCGTGTCCACGTCCAAGGGCGTGATGACCGACCGCCAGGCGCGCCAGCACGGTATTGGCGGCGAAGTCCTGTGCGTTGTGCACTGACCCTGATAGATCGGACGGAGTCGGCAAATGTCTCGAATCGGTAAGTCTCCTGTCGCGGTGCCCGCTGGCGTCGAAGTCGCCATCGCCCCTGACTCGATCAGCATCAAGGGCCCGTTGGGTACCGCTCAGCAGGCGGTGACCGGCGGCGTGGCGGTGGAGAAGGAGGGCAGCGAGCTTCGGATCAAGGTGCTCGACGGTTCCACCCAGGCCGCTGCCATGTCCGGAACGTTGCGTGCACTGGTCAGCAACATGGTGACCGGCGTCACCAAGGGGTTCGAGCGCAAGCTTCAGCTCGTCGGCGTCGGGTATCGCGCACAAGCGCAGGGCGACAAGCTCAACCTGACGCTCGGCTTCTCGCATCCCGTCGTGCATCAGATGCCCAAGGGCATCACGGTTGCCACCCCGACGCAGACCGAGATCCTCATCAAGGGGATCGACAAGCAGGTGGTCGGGCAGGTCGCGGCCGAAGTGCGCAGCTACCGTCCGCCGGAGCCTTACAAGGGCAAGGGCGTACGCTACTCCGACGAAGTCGTCGTGATCAAAGAAACGAAGAAGAAATAAGGCGAGGCCGACACCATGTTCGATCGCAAACTCTCCCGCCTGCGCAGGTCGAAGCAGACCCGCCGCAAGGTCGCGCTTTCGCGTGCAGTACGCCTCGCGGTGCACCGTTCAAACAACCACATCTATGCCCAGGTGATTGCCGCTTCCGGCGATCGCGTGCTGGCGACCGCGTCGACGCTCGACGAGTCGATCCGCAGCGCCAATCCGAAGACGGCAACCATCGCTGCAGCCAGCCTCGTAGGCAAGGCTATTGCCGAAAAGGCGAAGGGCCTGGGAATCGAGGCTGTCGCGTTCGACCGTTCGGGTTTCCGCTATCACGGCCGGGTCAAGGCCGTGGCCGAAGCCGCACGCGAAGCCGGCTTGAAGTTCTGACCGGTCGTCCTGACCGCAGCCACTGAAACACTGACCGACTCAAGACCAAGCGAGAGACTCGAATGGCGCAAAACAGTAACCGGCGCGACAACCGCCGGCAGGAAAAGCAGGACGACTCCGAGGGAATGCGCGAGAAGATGATCGCGATCAACCGCGTGACCAAGGTGGTCAAGGGTGGTCGGATCCTCGGTTTTGCGGCACTCACGGTGGTGGGTGATGGTGACGGCGGCATCGGCATGGGCAAGGGCAAGGCACGCGAAGTGCCGGTTGCCGTGCAGAAAGCCATGGACGAGGCTCGTCGCAAACTTGTCAAGGTGAACCTCAAGAACGGCACGCTGCAGCATTCGGTGGTGGGACGCCACGGCGCGTCGGTCGTATTGATGCTGCCCGCGTCCGATGGTACCGGCATCATCGCTGGTGGCCCGATGCGTGCGATCTTCGAAGTGATGGGCGTGACCAACGTGCTTGCAAAGTGCCTTGGTTCGACCAATCCATACAACGTCGTACGCGCCACGCTCAACGGCCTTGCGTCGATGAATACCCCGGCCGAGATCGCCGCCAAGCGCGGCAAGACGGTCGCCGAAGTCACCGGCGCCTGAGAGAAAGTACTGCCATGTCGACGACAGCAAAGAAACTGAAGGTCACGCTGGTGAAGAGCGTGATCGGCACGCGCGAGTCGCATCGTGCCTGCGTTCGCGGGCTCGGCCTGAAGCGCCGGGAGCACACGGTCGAGGTCGAGGACACCCCGGCAGTGCGCGGGATGATCAACAAGGTGTCCTATCTTCTGAAGTGCGAGGGCTGAGACCATGCGGCTGAATCAACTGAGCCCGGGAATCGGGTCGAAAAGCGAACGCAAGCGCGTTGGACGAGGGATCGGCAGCGGCACAGGCAAGACCGGTGGCCGTGGGCACAAGGGTCAGAAGTCGCGTTCGGGGGGCTTCCACAAGGTCGGTTTCGAGGGCGGGCAGATGCCGTTTCAGCGGCGCCTTCCGAAGCGTGGTTTCACGCCACTCCAGCCCAACGCGGTGGCGCAGGTGCGCCTGGGCGACCTGGCGCTGGTCGAGGCCGAGGTGATCGACTTTGCGGCGCTGGTGGCGGCGAGACTGGTGCCGTCGTCCGCGAGGCGCGCCAAGGTGTTCCTGTGCGGCAAGCTCGAGAAGAAAGTTGCTGTATCCGGGCTGGGCGTGACCAAGGGCGCGAAAAGTGCGATCGAAGCACTGGGCGGTTCGGTGACGATGCCGGAAGCGCCGGTTTCGGCCTGACGTTGGCTGGCAGGTTGTGCGATATCGGCCGTTTACGGCCGGTCTACAAGGGATAGCGCGTGGCTACAGCAGCATCGGCAATCGGCGGGAGCAAGATGGGGGACCTGAAGCGGCGTCTCCTGTTTCTGCTTGGCGCGTTGGTCGTGTATCGGATCGGTACGCACGTGCCGGTACCGGGTATCGACCCCGACCAGCTGGCCCAGCTGTTCAACCAGCAGCGCGGCGGCATCCTCGACATGTTCAACATGTTTTCGGGTGGCGCGCTGTCGCGGTTCTCGATCTTCGCGCTCGGCATCATGCCGTACATCTCCGCCTCGATCATCATGCAGCTGATGACCGTGGTCTCTCCGCACCTCGAAGCCCTCAAGAAGGAAGGCGAGGCGGGGCGCCGCAAGATCACTCAGTACACCCGCTATGGCACTGCAGTGCTGGCCTTGTTTCAGGCGATGGGTATCTCGGTTGCCCTGCAGGCACAGCCCGGACTGGTGATTGCGCCTGGCGCGATGTTCATGTTCGTGACCGTGGTCACGCTGGTCGCCGGCACCATGTTCCTGATGTGGCTTGGCGAGCAGATCACCGAGCGCGGCATCGGCAACGGTATTTCGCTGATCATCTTCGCGGGCATCGTCGCAGGACTGCCCCAGGCCATCGGCGGCACGCTGGAACTGGCGCGCACCGGGTCTTTCTCGATCGCGTTCGTGGTCATCCTGTTGATTCTCGCGATTGGCATTACCTGCTTCGTGGTGTTCGTGGAGCGCGGACAGCGCAAGATCCTCGTCAACTACGCGAAGCGCCAGGTCGGACGCAAAGTCTACGGGGGCCAGAGTTCGCACCTGCCCCTGAAGCTGAACATGGCCGGGGTGATCCCACCGATCTTCGCTTCCTCGATCATCCTTTTCCCGGCGACTATCTCCGGCTGGTTCGGGGCGGGAGAGGGGATGAACTGGCTGAAAGACCTTTCGGGGATGCTCCATCCCGGGCAACCCGTCTACGTGATGCTGTACGCCGCAGCGATCATCTTCTTCTGTTTCTTCTACACCGCGTTGATGTACAACCCGAAGGAAACTGCGGACAACCTGAAGAAGAGCGGTGCCTTCGTACCGGGCATCCGTCCCGGCGACCAGACTGCGAAGTACATCGGTGACATCACTACACGTCTGACGCTCATCGGCGCGATCTACATCACGGTGGTCTGCCTGATCCCTGAATTCCTGATCGTGCGGTTCAACGTGCCGTTCTACTTCGGAGGTACCAGCCTGCTGATCATCGTCGTGGTGACGATGGACTTCATGCAGCAGGTGCAGGCCTACATGATGACCCATCAGTATGAGAGTCTCCTGAAGAAGGCGAACCTCAAGGGCGGCGGGATGTTCCCGACGCGCCAGTAACTGCTGCATACCACCGCAATTCCCAGACAGGCGCTCCGACCGGATGGCGAAGGAAGAAACAATTCAGATGCAGGGCGAGGTCCTCGAGACGCTGCCCAACGCGACGTTCCGCGTGAAGCTCGAGAACGGGCACGTGGTCCTGTCGCACATCTCCGGGAAGATGCGGATGCATTACATCCGTATCCTCCCGGGCGACAAGGTGACGGTGGAGGTCAGTCCGTACGATCTCTCCCGCGCGCGGATCACGTTCCGCGCACGCTGAGTCGGGCAGGCGCCGGCTTCAACGCAACAATCCTAACGATCAGCAGAAGGTCGCCCGGGCGGCCTGCAGTCCAGACAGCTCTCTCCAGGGGTCAACATGAAAGTACAGGCTTCCGTAAAGAAGATTTGCCGCAAGTGCAAGGTGATCCGGCGCCACGGTGTGGTTCGGGTGATCTGCACGGATCCGCGGCACAAGCAGCGCCAGGGTTGATCCGGGCTTCAACGGCTCGACCCTCCGGCCCGTCCGGAGCATCAGGCATCCTCAGGTTGCTACAGATGCTTCCGGCGGATATAATCAGCGGTTTTTCGTTCTGAGCACAATCGCATGGCTCGTATTGCTGGCGTAAACATTCCCAACCATCAGCACGTGGTGGTGGCCCTGACTTCGATCTATGGCATCGGCCCCTCCCGGTCGAAGGCCATCTGCGAAGCTTCGGGGATCAAGCCGACCACGAAGATGAAGGAACTCACCGACGCGGAAATGGACAAGCTCCGTGACCACGTCGGGCGGTTCACCGTCGAGGGCGATCTGCGCCGCGAGGTGAACATGAGCATCAAGCGGCTGATGGACCTCGGCTGCTACCGTGGCTTGCGGCATCGCCGCGGCCTGCCGGTTCGCGGGCAGCGTACCCGTACCAACGCACGTACCCGCAAGGGGCCGCGCAAGGCAATCCGGGCGACGTCCGGCAAGCCGGGTTAAAAGGATTCGATAGACATGGCTAAGACCGCAACGCGGACTCGCAAGAAGGTCAAGAAGAACATCGCCGAGGGTGTTGCACACATCCACGCGTCGTTCAACAACACGATCGTGACGATCACCGACCGGCAGGGCAATGCGCTGTCTTGGGCGTCCACCGGAAGCTCCGGCTTCAAGGGCTCGCGCAAGAGCACTCCGTTTGCTGCGCAGATCGCCGCCGAGCAGGCTGGGCGGGCCGCGCAGGAGTGCGGGGTCAAGAACCTCGAAGTCCGCATCAAGGGCCCGGGACCGGGCCGCGAGTCGGCCGTACGTGCGCTCAACGCCGTCGGCTTCAAGATTCTCAGCATCTCGGACGTGACTCCGGTGCCGCACAACGGTTGCCGCCCGCCCAAGCGCCGTCGCGTCTGACCAGGAGACATTACCGTGGCTCGCAATACCGATCCGAAATGCCGCCAGTGCCGTCGCGAAGGCGAAAAGCTCTTCCTGAAGGGCGAGAAGTGCTTTACCGACAAGTGCTCGATCGAGCGCCGCACTAATCCCCCGGGCCAGCACGGCCAGAAACAGAACCGCATGTCCGACTATGCACTCCAGCTGCGTGAAAAGCAGAAGGTGCGCCGGATCTACGGCATCCTCGAGCGTCAGTTCCGTCGCACCTACGCGGAAGCCGATCGGCGCAAGGGCATCACGGGCCAGAATCTGCTCGCGCTGCTCGAGTGCCGCCTCGATAACGTAGCGTTCCGCATGGGCTTTGGTGCTTCGCGCAGCGAAGCACGGCAGGTCGTGCGCCACAACGGCGTCACGGTGAACGGCCGCCGCGTGAACATTCCTTCGTTCCAGGTCCGTCCGGGCGACGTGATCGGGCTGTCCGCCGGTGCACGTGAGCAGTTGCGAGTCAAGGCGGCGATGGAAGCCGTCGAACAGCGTGGCGTGCCCGAGTGGCTGTCGGTTGACGGCAAGGAAGGCAAGGGCGTGTTCAAGAGCATTCCGTCCCGTACCGACCTGCCCAGCACGATCAACGAATCGTTGATCGTCGAGCTCTACTCCAAGTAATCGACCCGCGCGCGTGGCGGGCCGGGAAGCGCTCCCGCCCCCCTCGCGCGCTGTTGTCCCTGCAGTACTGCAGTACCGTACACCCAAGCTCCAGTTCGCGGCCCGGTTTCTGCGTGCGACACGCAGGTGCCCGCGCCGCCATCTTTCCCGGTCGAGAGGTCAATTCATGCAAAGCAGCTTCCTGAAGCCGCGCATCATCGATGTACAACCGGTGTCGGCCGTGCAGGCGAAGATCACGATGGAGCCGTTCGAGCGGGGCTACGGCCACACGCTTGGCCACGCGCTGCGCCGCGTGCTGCTGTCGAGCATGCCCGGCTTCGCCGCCACTGAAGTCCACATCACCGGCGTGCTGCACGAATACTCGGCGCTCGACGGTGTGCAGGAAGACCTGGTCGACATCCTGCTGAACCTCAAGGGAATCGTGTTCAAGCTGCACGACCGCGACGATGTCACACTGACGCTCAACAAGACTGGCGCAGGCGCGGTGACGGCCGGTGACATCGCAGTCGGCCATGACGTCGAAGTGATCAACCCCCAGCACGTGATTGCGCACCTGACGCCTGGTGGCAAGCTCGAGATGACCATCAAGGTCGAGAAGGGCCGTGGCTATGTGCCGGCGTCGTCGCGGCCGGCTGCGCGTGAAGGCCGCGCGATCGGCAGCATCCTGCTCGACGCGTCATTCAGCCCGGTGCATCGCGTCAGCTATGCGGTCGAGAGCGCCCGCGTCGAGCAGCGCACCGACCTCGACAAGCTGATCATCGACATCGAGACCAATGGTGTTATCGAGCCAGAAGAGGCGATCCGCTACGCGGCACGCGTGCTGGTCGATCAGCTCGCGGTGTTCGCAGACCTGCAGGGTACCCCGGGTGCGCGCGACGATCGTAAGGAGCCGGCGGTCGATCCGGTCCTGCTCCGCCCGGTCGACGACCTCGAGCTCACGGTCCGTTCGGCCAACTGCCTGAAGGCCGAGAACATCTATTACATCGGTGACCTGATCCAGCGCACAGAGACCGAGCTGCTGAAGACGCCGAACCTGGGGCGCAAGTCGCTGAACGAGATCAAGGAAGTTCTTGCTTCGCGTGGCCTCATGCTCGGCATGAAGCTCGAGAACTGGCCGCCGGTCGGGCTCGAGAAAGTTGCCGGGCACTGAGTCGACGGGCGTCGACTCGCCGACCACTGACTCGCCGGACACTGGACTCGCCGGACGCTCCCCCGGCTTCGAAACGAACATCATCTGCCGTACTGAGGTATCGCCATGCGTCACCGCCAAGGCCTGCGAAAACTGAACCGCACCACCAGCCACCGGCTGGCGATGCTGCGTAACATGACCAACTCGCTGCTCAAGCACGAGACGATCCAGACGACCCTGCCGAAGGCCAAGGAACTGCGCCGCGTGGCGGAGCCCCTGATCACCCTCGCCAAGACCGCGACCGTCGCCAACCGCCGGCTTGCGTTCAATCGCTTGCGTGATCGCGACATGGTGGTCAAGCTGTTCGATGAACTCGGGCCGCGCTACGCCACCCGCAATGGCGGCTATCTGCGCATCCTGAAGGCCGGTTTCCGCCAGGGCGACAATGCGCCGATGGCGCTGGTCATGTTGATGGACCAGCCGGAAGCGTCGGTTAGCGACGCGCAGTAAGCGCATCGAGCAGCCGCCGGCAGCTGCCGGCGGCTGGTGGTCGCTGGATCACCCCGTGGCGGCAATCAGTCCGGCACTGGGCGCAAGCGGTTGCGAGCGGTTTGCGATCTCTAGCAGCGGCGCGAGGTAGCGGCCAGTCTGGCTCGCTGCAGTTGCAGCGATCGTTTCTGGCGTACCCGTGGCGACGATCTGTCCGCCGCCCGAGCCGCCTTCCGGACCAAGGTCCACGACCCAGTCGGCGGTCTTGATCACATCGAGGTTGTGTTCGATCACCACGACGGTATTGCCGTGGTTGCGTAGTCGATGCAGTACCTTCAGCAGCAGGTCGACGTCGTGGAAGTGCAGGCCGGTGGTCGGTTCGTCCAGGATGTAGAGGGTGCGCCCGGTATCCCGCTTGGACAGTTCGAGCGCAAGCTTCACCCGCTGCGCTTCGCCGCCCGACAACGTGGTCGCGCTCTGGCCCAGGCCAATGTAGCCGAGCCCGACATCGGCGAGCGTGCGCAGCTTGCGAGCGATCATCGGTACTGCGCTGAAGAAGCTGGCAGCCTGCTCGACCGTCATCGCGAGGACATCGCTCACGCTGGCACCCTTGTAGCGGATCTCGAGCGTTTCGCGGTTGTAGCGGCTGCCATGGCAGACATCGCAAGGCACGTAGATGTCGGCCAGGAAGTGCATCTCGACCTTGATCACGCCATCGCCCTGGCAGGCCTCGCAGCGGCCACCCTTGACGTTGAACGAGAAGCGTCCGGGACCGTAGCCTCGGGCCCGTGATTCCGGGACTCCGGCGAACAGGTCGCGGATCGGTGCGAACAGGCCGGTATACGTGGCGGGATTCGAGCGCGGTGTACGACCGATCGGGCTCTGGTCGACGTTCACCACCTTGTCGAACAGGTGCAGCCCGTCGATCGTGTCGAATGGCGCCGGCTCGGCGCCAGTGCCGGGCGGCAAGTGGTTCACATGCTGGTTGACTGCTGGGTAAAGCGTATCGTTCACCAGCGTCGACTTGCCTGAACCCGAGACGCCGGTGATGCAGACGAACAGTCCGGCCGGCAGTTCCAGCGTCACGGCCTGCAGGTTGTTGCCGCGCGCGCCGGACAGGGTAAGCCACTGGCCGCGCTGCGGCTGGTTGCGTCGGACCGGGACCGCGATGGCGCGCCGTCCGGACAGGTAGAGTCCGGTCACCGAGTCGGGGTTGGCCTTCACCTGCGCCGGCGTGCCTTCGGCCACCACCAGGCCGCCGTGCACCCCGGCGCCGGGGCCCATATCGACCACGTAGTCGGCCGACAGGATCGCGTCCTGGTCGTGCTCGACGACGATCACCGAGTTACCGATGTCGCGCAGGTGCGCGAGGGTGCCGAGCAGCCGCTCGTTGTCGCGCTGGTGCAGCCCGATCGACGGTTCGTCGAGCACGTACATGACGCCGGTCAGGCCCGATCCGACCTGGCTGGCCAGGCGGATGCGCTGGGCCTCGCCGCCGGACAGGGTGTCGGCGGAACGGTCGAGCGACAGGTAGTCGAGACCGACGTTGACCAGGAACCCCAGCCGGTTGCCGATCTCGCGGTTGATGCGCTCGGCGATCGCCTGCCGCGCACCCTCCAGTTCAAGCGTGTTGAAGAACTCCACCGCCTCGCGCAGGGGCATGTGTCCGATATCGTAGATCGCGCGCCCGGCGATGCGCACGCAGCGCGCCTCCTTGCGCAACCGGGTGCCGCCGCAGTCTGGGCAGGCGCGCACGCTCTGGTACTGGGCGAGCTCGTCGCGGACCACCGGCGACTCGGTCTCGCGGTACCGGCGCTCGAGGTTGGGCACGATCCCCTCGAATGGATGCTCGCGGTGCTGCTTCGCGCCTTTTTCGGCCGGGTAGTGGAAGCGGATCGCCTCCTCGCCCGACCCGAACAGGATCTTCGTCCGCACGTCCTCGGGCAGCGAGTCGAACGGCGCCTCGAGGTCGAACGCGTAGTGCCTGGCCAGGCTCTGCAGCATCTGGAAGAAGAACGCGTTACGCCGGTCCCAGCCCTTGATCGCGCCCGAGGCCAGTGAGAGTTCGGGGAAGGCGACTACCCGGCGCGGGTCGAAGAAGGGCTCGGTGCCCAGGCCGGTGCAGCGGGTGCATGCGCCGACCGGGTTGTTGAACGAGAACAGCCTCGGTTCGAGTTCCGGGATGGACCAGCCGCAGACCGGGCATGCGAAGCGCGCCGAAAAGAGGTGCGCGCGGCCGGAGTCGATCTCGAGCGCGATCGCGCGGCCATCGGCATGGCGCAGCGCCATTTCGAACGATTCCGCCAGCCGCTGGCGCTGGTCTTCCCGCACCTTGAGCCGGTCCACCACGATGTCCACCGTATGCTTGCGGTTCCTGGCGAGCCTCGGCGCTTCATCGAGATCGAACACCTCGCCGTCGATGCGCACCCGCACGAACCCCTGCGCCCGCAGTTCGGACAGCAGTTCGCGCTGCTCGCCCTTGCGATCGGCCAGCAGCGGGGCGAGGATCATCAGTCCGGTCTCGGCCGGCAGCGCCAGCACATGGTCGACCATCTGCGCCACGCTCAGCGCAGCCAGCGGCGCATCGTGCTCCGGGCAGAACGGCTGGCCCGCCCGGGCATAGAGCAGGCGCAGGTAGTCGTGGATCTCGGTGATCGTGCCGACGGTCGAGCGCGGGTTGTGGCTACCCGATTTCTGTTCGATCGAGATCGCGGGCGACAGGCCCTCGATCAGGTCGACGTCGGGCTTTTCCATCACCTGCAGGAACTGGCGGGCGTAGGCCGAGAGCGACTCGACATAGCGCCGCTGGCCTTCGGCGTAGAGCGTGTCGAACGCGAGCGACGACTTGCCCGAGCCCGACAGCCCGGTGATGACGACCAGCCGGTTGCGCGGCAGGTCGAGGCTCACGTTCCTGAGGTTGTGCGTGCGTGCCCCGCGGATGCGGATGAAGTCAGTGCCCGACGTTCTGGTTCCCGACGTTCTGGTTCCCGACGTTCTGGTACCCGACGTTCCGGTCATTCGCGCACTTCCGGTGTTGGTTTCGCCTGCCATGCCACCCCTGTCCGCAACGCCGTATGAAAAAGGCAACCTGTTACTATAACCGAGTCATCACGCTGTCCGTACCCATTGACCGTCAACGTCTGCTCAACCGTCCCTCCGGACTGCCGATGAATGCCCTCGAATGGCGCGCGAGCCTGGCCCTGTCCACGCTATACGGGCTTCGCATGCTCGGCCTGTTCATCATCCTTCCGGTGTTCGCCGTGCATGCCGAGCATCTCCACGGGGGCGACAACCGGATCCTGATCGGCATCGCGATTGGCATCTATGGCCTGACGCAGGCGATCCTGCAGATCCCGTTCGGCTGGGCGTCCGACCGCTACGGCCGCAAGCCGGTCATGTATGCCGGGCTAGCGCTGTTCGCGCTCGGCAGCTTCGTCGCGGCCTCGGCGTCCGGCATATGGCTGGTAATCCTCGGCCGCACGCTGCAGGGGGCCGGCGCGATCTCGGCGGTGGTGATCGCGCTGACCGCCGACCTCACCCGGGACTCGCAGCGATCGAAGGCGATGGCGATCATCGGATCGACGATCGGCATCGCCTTCGCTGCATCGTTGATCGCCGGGCCGCTGCTCAATGCCGCGATCGGCGTCAGCGGCATCTTCGCGATGACCGGGGTGCTGGCGCTGCTCGCGGTCGGGGTCGTGCGCTGGCTGGTGCCCGATCCGTCCGAGATGCCGGTCGATGCCGGCACCGCCACGGATGCCGATGCCCGGCGGCCGGTGCGCGGCCGCTTCTGGACTGACCTGTGCGCGGTCTTCGCCAACCCCGATCTGCGCCGGCTCAACTTCGGCGTGCTGGTGCTCCATGCGCTGCTGACCGCACTGTTCCTCGTGGTTCCGGTGTCGTTGCGCGATGCCGGCATGCCAGTGGCCGCACACTGGCATGTCTACTGGCCGGCGATGCTGGCCAGCTTTGCCGTACTGGTGCCCGCGATCGGCTACGCCGAGGGCCGCCAGCGCCTGAAACTGGTGTTCCTCGCGAGCGTCGCGCTCATGCTGGCCTCGCTCGGCGGCTTCCTGCTGACGCTCGACTCGGTGTTCGGCACCGGTATCGCGCTGGCTGCTTTCTTCATTGGATTCAATGTGCTGGAGGCGCTGCTGCCGTCGCTGGTCTCCCGACTGGCACCGCGTCCCTTGCGCGGGACGGCAATCGGGGTATACAGCAGTATTCAGTTCCTCGGGATCTTTCTGGGAGGTGCGGTCGGCGGCATCCTTGCGCAGACTGCAGGCTTGTCTGCCGTGCTCTGGTTCGGCACGCTGCTG
The DNA here is from genome assembly GCA_020248265.1 of Rhodocyclaceae bacterium. Lineage (NCBI taxonomy): Bacteria > Pseudomonadati > Pseudomonadota > Betaproteobacteria > Rhodocyclales > Rhodocyclaceae > Rhodocyclaceae bacterium. The sequence continues at coordinate 207,199 of JADCHX010000005.1, read as the reverse complement.
ACCGCCGCATGGCTGGCCGTCGCGCGCGGCATGCATGTGCCGGGCCGCCCGGCCGGCAGTGCTGGCGCGGGCGCCGCGGGCGGCCCGGACGAATCGCACGCGAGCGCCGGCGACATCCGCAACGTCCATCCCAGCAAGGCCTGATCACCCAACACCACGCCCGTAGCGGAGGAATCCAATGGCATCTGTGAACAAGGTAATCCTGGTCGGTAACCTCGGTCGCGACCCCGAAGTGCGATACATGCCCGATGGCAACGCGCTGTGCAACCTGAATCTGGCCACGACCTACTCGTGGAAAGACAAGGCGTCCGGCGACAAGAAGGAAGAGACCGAGTGGCATCGGGTCACGCTGCGCAACCGCCTGGCCGAAGTCGCCGGCGAATACCTGAAGAAGGGTTCGCCGGTCTACATCGAGGGCCGGCTGCGCACGCGCAAGTGGACCGACAAGGAGAACATCGAGCGCTATACGACCGAGATCGTTGCCGACAGCATGCAGTTGCTGGGCAGCCGCGGTGGCTCCGGAGCACCGGGCGGCGACCGGATGGGCGGTGGCGACGCGATGGGCGACGGCGATACGCCGCGCTCATCCGGCGGCGGGGCAGGCAGCTCGCCGCGTGGCAAACCGGCCCCGGCCGCGGGCAAGGGTGGCGGTGCGGGTTTCGACGATTTCGAGGACGACATCCCGTTCTGACCTTTCGGAGGGCACCACCATGCGGCAAGCGAACGAATGCGCAACCAGCCATGCACGCCGCGCGACGAGCGTCGTTCCGATGCTCGCCGTCATGGCCGTGGTCCTGCTGCCGGGTGAGGTGCACGCACAGTCGCGCGCAGCCGAGGCTTACCCGAACCGTCCGATCCGGATGATCGTCGACTTCTCGGCGGGCGGGCTGTCCGACCAGCTGGTCCGGGCAGTGGCGCCGAAGATGAGCGAGGCGCTCGGTCAGCCGATGGTGATGGACAACCGCCCGGGTGCGGCTGGCGCGCTCGCCTACAGCATCGTCGCCAAGGCGGTGCCGGACGGCCATACCCTGGTCACGCTGTCGACCGGGTTCTCGCTGAACCTCAACCTGGTGTCGAAACTGCCGTTCGATACCGATCGCGATTTCATCCCGATCGGCCTGATCGGCACCACGCCCAACGTGCTGGTCACCAGCAGCAAGGGTGCGAAGACCGTGGCGGAACTCGTCGCGCTGGTGCGTTCGAAGCCGAACGCGACCAATGCAGCGTCGACCGGCATCGGCTCCACGCCGCACCTGACGCTCGAACTGTTCAAGAGCGTTGCGAAGATCGATCCGACCCATGTCCCGTTCAACGGCAGCGGCCCGGCGATCGCCGACATGCTCGGCGGCCGGCTCGACTTCATGTTCGTCAACATGCCGGCAAGCCTCGGGCACATCAAGGGCGGACGTATCCAGGCGCTGGCAGTCGGTAGCGAGAAGCGGTCGCCGCAACTGCCCGACGTGCCGACGATGGACGAATCCGGCTACAAGGGCTTCCGCTCGACCAGCTGGGCGGGCATCGGCGGGCCGGCCGGGCTGCCGAAGACGGTCGTTGCCCGGCTGAGCAAGGAGACGATCGCCGCCGTCGAATCCCCCGAGGTACGCGACCGCATCACGGCTGCCGGCGGCGAAGCGCGGTCGTCGACGCCGGAGCAGTTCAGCGCATTCATCAAGGACGAGATCGCAAGGTGGGGCCGCGTGATCAAGGCGGCCGGTGTGCGCGTCGACCGCTGACCCGCCCGACCAGCCGAAGTCTGTCGCCCGCCCTGCGCTCGCCAGTGGCTTTCCGCGCCCGGGCCGGAACTGCACGACCGTGCCGCCCGCGCGCGCAGTTCGGGTACGACGCTTCGGTTCCGGCCAGGTGATAAAGCGTTACGCTTGGGGCCATCCATCAACAGGCGCCAGGCGCCGGACGGAGGAGCCATGACCGAGCGGATGCAACCGACGATCCACAGTGAGCGGCGCAGGACACTCGCGCTTGCAGCGTCCCTTGCCCTGGCGCCCTTCGGTGCCGGGTTTGCAGGGTTGGCCAGAGCGGCCACGCCGCTGCAGCCGATCGAGGTGATCGTGTTCGCCGGTGCCAATGCGATGCCGTCCTATGTAGCCCAGGAAAAGGGGTTCTTCGCGCGCGAGGGCCTGGTGGTGAACATCACTGCAACGCCCAACTCCGGCTTCCAGATCAGCAGCCTGGTGGCCGGCAAGTTCCATGTCGCAAGCACCGCCATCGACAACCTGATCGCCTACCAGGAGGGGCAGGGCACCGCGAAGCTCGACCGTGAGCCTGACATGGTGGCCTTCATGGGCATTTCTTCGGCCGAACTGTCGCTGTTCGCGCTGCCCGAGATCCGTACCATCGCCGACCTCAAGGGCCGGGACCTCGCACTCGACTCGCTGTCCACCGGTTATGCCTTCGTGCTGCGCTACATGCTGGAGAAGGGCGGGCTCGGCCCCGCCGATGTCCGCTTTGTCGCCGTGGGCAACTCGCGCGCCCGGCTGCAGTCGCTGCGCGACGGCAAGTTCGCGGCGGCGCTGATCACCGAGCCGTTCACCGGCGTGGCCCGGCAGGAAGGTTTCGCCCTGCTCGGCGAGGGCGTGTCCACGCTGGGTGGCTACCAGGCCAACGTGCGTATCGCCAATCGCGCCTGGGCCCGTGACAACCCGAAGGCGATGGTCGGCTACATCCGGGCGCTGCGCTCGGCGATCGACTGGATCTACGATCCGGCGAACCGCGACGAAGCGGCGCGCATCCTCGCGTCGCGGGTGAAGGTGGGCGAGGCTGCCGCGCTGGGCAGCATCGACGGCATGACACGGGGGCCGTCGGCGCTTCAGCGAAGTGGCGAGATGGACCTGCAGGGCCTGCGCAACGTGATCATGCTGCGTGAGCGCTACGGCGTGCCGCAGAAGAAGATGGGACCGCCGTCGAAGTACTACGATGCCTCCTGGTACGAGCAGGCACGCGCGCGGCCCTAGGCCGCGCAGTCACTCCAGTGGCGGGTGGTCGCGGAAGCGCAGCGTGTAGCCGGCCAGCAGGGTCTCCAGCAGGAAGCCGACCAGCGCGAGCACGAAACAGACGACGCCGGAGAGGAAGGTGACCGAGACCAGCGGGCTGATCCGGGAATCCGTCGTCTCGCCGAGGAACAGCGACAGCACCGTCGCGCCGATCATCATCGCCGCCAATGCAAGCAGGCCGACCGAGGCGTTGACGACCCGGCCGCGCACCTTCAGCCGGCGCAGTTCCAGGTAGGTGGCCTCGACTGCGGGCTGGTCGACCAGCCTGCCCTCGCGGATGCGCTCTTCCAGGCTGCGTGCGCGATCGATGATCCGGCCGAGTCGCGTGGCGAGCGCCCCGATCAGCCCGGCAATGGCGGTCAGCATGAACACCGGCGCAACTGCCAGCTGGATCGCGTGCGAGATGCCGTCGGTGATCATCAGTGAAAGGCGCGTGGCGATCGTTGCATCATTTCAACGTACGCTCATTTCGCCAGTGGTGCCACGGCAGGGCTCGATGTCGACGCCCGCAATGCCTGCAAGACTCGGGTGCCCGCGCGACCGTCCTGCGTCAGTCCGGCCGACGCCTGGAACGCCCTGATCGCGGTGCGCGTGCGCGCGCCGACGATACCGTCGGGCACGCCGACATCGAAGCCGCGGTCGAGCAGGCGCTGCTGCACCTCGCGGCGCTCGGCTCGGCCGATGCCCGGATCGTCGGTCGGCCAAGGCGTGCGGAAAGCACCCGCGCCGCGCAGCCGATCGGCGAGGTGCGCGATGGCCAGCGCATACGATTCGGCCGCGTTGTAGGCGAAGATCGCATCGAAGTTGCGGAACACGATGAATGCCGGACCCTTCGCGCCCGAGGGCAGCAGCAGGCCGGCCGGGCCGGTACCGGTGAGCGCGCTGCCATCGGCCTGCCGGATGCCGAGTTCGCTCCACTGGGTGAGCGACTGCTTCGCGCGCCGCCCGACCGGACCGGCGTAGCCCGCCGGCAGCCGCACCTCGTATCCCCACGATTGGCCGGTGACCCAGCCGGCACGCTTCAGGTAGTTGGCGGTGGAGCCCAGCGCATCGGGCACCGAACCGATGATGTCGCGCCGACCGTCGCCGTCGAAATCGATCGCGAGCCGCTGGTAGGTCGACGGGATGAACTGGGTCTGTCCGAATGCACCCGCCCAGGAACCGACCAGCGAGCCGATCGGGATGTCGCCGCTCTGCACGATGCGCAGCGTCGCCAGCAGTTCGCCGCGGAAGAACGCCTGGCGCCGACCGGAGCAGGACAACGTGGTCAGCGAGCGCACCAGTTCCCGCTTGCCCATGATTCGACCGTAGTCGGATTCGACGCCCCAGACGGCTGCGATCACGAAGCGGTCGACGCCGAACTTCTCCTCCGCCTGGGCCAGTACCGCTGCCCACTTCTCCATCAGCGCACGGCCATCGGCTACCCGTTCCTCGTCGACCAGTCCGGACAGGTAGTCCCAGATCGGGATCGTGAATTCCGGCTGGTTGTCGAAGGCCTTGAGGATGTCTGCGTCAGGCTCGACCCCCGCCAGCGACGCGTCGAAGACCTGTGCATCGATGCCCTTGCCGATGGCGATCGTACGCAGCTCCCTCACGCAGGACGCCCACTCGTTCGCGAGGGCCGGCGCGGGGACGGACAGCAGGAAGGCTGCGCCGACCAGGACCCGGAGGGCAGACTGCGTCGAGGTCGGCGCGACAGGGGAAACCGTTGGCTGCATGTGATCGTTGCTCCGTCTTCAGCGGGCGCGCTCCGCGGTGGTGCGCACCCATGGGTGTTCGCCATCGGGCTGATCTACATGTACCCGCAGATCGCGTTGTGGCTGCCCAAGGCGATCTGCGGGCAGGTCCGACCCCGAAAGAATCAGGGCACGAATCAGGGTCGGACACCGGTTCCTTTCCCGGGTCAGGCGCCTTTGGGCAGCACGTGCGCAAACTTCTCACGGATACGCGCATCGAGCCCAGCGCTGGAGCGTGCGACCGCCGGGAAGGTGTCGCGCTTGATCCACGGCCGGCAGGCGTCTATCACCATGCGCGAGTTCAGCACCGGCTGGTCTTCCGGGTACGACATCGGGTCGAGCCGGGTGCTCCAGCAGCCCTTGAGGATCTCGACGTCTTCGCGCGGGTCGACCCTGGTGCACATGGCCCACACGACTTCATCCATGTTGGCCGGGTTGATGTCGTCGTCGACCACGACCACGTAGCGGTTGCAGTAGGCGGCTGCGTGCACCTGCCCGGCGACCAGTCCGACCTGCTTCGAGTGCCCCGGATACATCTGTTTCACCGCCACCGTGAGCCAGTAGCGGCCGCCACCGGCCTCGTGCGACCAGACGCCGGTGACGCCCGGGATGCCGGCACCCTCGAGTTGGCGCCAGACCGCGCCGGCCCGGAAGTGCCCGCGGTAGTAGCTGTCGTCGTTCGGCGGCACCGCCGGTACCACGCCCAGCAGCACCGGGTCGTTGCGGTGGAGCATCGACTCGACCCGGATCACCGGCTGCGGAGACTTGCCGCTGCAGTAGTAGCCGGTCCATTCGCCGAGCGGACCTTCATCGATCTTGTCCCCCGGCGAGACGAAGCCTTCGTAGGCGATCTCGGCGTGCGCCGGGATCGGCAGCCCGGTGATCGGACCTTCGATCACCTGCACCGGCTCGCCGATCAGCGCACCGGCTGCCTCGTATTCATTCTTGCCGTAGGGGATCTCCAGGCCGGCGACCATGAACAGCGCCGGATGCACGCCGACCACCACCGCGATCGGGCAGCGCTCGCCGCGCTGGAAGTACTTCTGCATCAGCAGGTCGCCGTGCTTGCCCTTCGAGCACATCACGGTGGCGATGGCCTTGTCGAACACCTGGCCCCGGTAAGCGCCGTAGTTGATCCAGCCCGAGTCGGGGTCCTTCATGATGACCATGCAGCCAGTGCCGATGTACGGGCCGCCGTCATCCTCGTGCCACTTGGGCGTCGGGATCTTCAGCAGGTCGATGTCCTTGCCGTACAGCACGTTCTCGAGCAGTTTGCCGGTCTTCACCACCTCGGGCTTGTGCGTGTTCGCGCCACCGATGTAGTTGCGCCAGTAGCGCACGAGGTCCATCTCGGTGGAATCGTCGGGCAGGCCGAGCGTCATCGCGATGCGGCGTACCGAGGTGAGCACGTTGGCGAGCACGCGGTAGCCGCGCGGATAGCCGGGCACGTCGTCGAACAGCAGTGCCTGGCGGCCCATCTTGCGCTGGTAGATGTCGACGATGCCGCCGATCTCTTCCATCCGCTCGGCGCCGCTCACATGCTGCAACTCGCCTGCGGCTTCCATCCGCGCGAGCCAGCGCCGGAGGTCCTGGTTTTCCATCGACATCTCTCCTGTGTCTGTCGTGCCCGATACCTTGGCCGAGCATAGCGCCGGGGCGCGCCCGGCGACGCATTGCGACGCCCTGATCGATCTGTTACTTTTATGAGAACGGTATCAGAAATTAGACACCTGTTCGACACCCCGGAGAGTCAGATGACCAAGTCCACCCTCGATGAAACCGTAGGCTACCGCGGGCTGCGCGAATGGCTCGAGCGCAGCGAAGGTTTCGGCGAACTGCTGAAGATCGACGGGGCGCACTGGGATACCGAGATGGGTGCGATCACCCACATGATGACCGAGAAGAGCCGTGGCCAGGCGCCGGCCATCCTGTTCGACAACATTCCCGGCTATCCGGCGGGCTTTCGTACGCTCTACGGGCAGTTCTCGTCGATCAAGCGGGTGGCGCTGACCCTCGGCCTGCCGCTCGAACATGCGCGCAAGGTCGACATCGTGAAGGCCTACCATGAGCGTATCCGCACGCTGAAGCCGCTGCCGCCGAAGATCGTCGAGACCGGGCCGATCCTCGAGAACGTGATCACGGGCGATGCCTGCGACGTGCTGATGTTCCCGGTGCCGCGCCACCACGAGGCGGACAAGGCACGCTTCATCGGCACCGCCGACGGTGTGATCACGCTCGATCCGGACGAGGGCTGGTACAACGTCGGTGCCTACCGCAGCCAGGTCTACGACGGCAAGACGATCGGCTGCCAGATCACCGAGGGCAAGCACGGCCGCATCCACCGCGACAAGTATTTCGAGCGCGGCGAGTCGATGAAGGTCGTGATCCTCTGCGGCCAGGATCCGCTGCTGTTCATGCTGTCGGCCAGCCCGCTGCCCGACGGCATCAGCGAGATCGACTTCATGGGCGGCCTGCGCGGCGAACCGGTCGAGTGCGTGCGCGGGCCGTTCACCGGCTTTCCGATCCCGGCCGATTGCGAGATCGCGATCGAGGGCGAGATGGTCCCCGGGCAGGTGCTGCCGGAAGGACCGTTCGGCGAGTGGATGGGGTATTACTCCGACGACTCGGTGCCGCGTCCCTACGTGAACGTGAAGACCATCCTGCACCGGAACAACCCGATCCTCTGCTGCGCGCCGCAGCACAAGCCGGTCGACGAGACCGGCCTGCTCAAGGGCATCGCGGGCGCGGCCGAGGTCTGGCGCGCACTCGACGCCTGCGGCATCCCGGACGTGCTCGGCGTCTGGAACCACGAGGCAGGCCCGGCGACGCGGTTCACGGTGGTGCAGATCATCCAGCGCTATCCCGGACACTCGCGCAACGCGCTGCACATCGCGGCCAACTGCCAGGGTGGCGCGTATGCCGGCAAGTGGACGGTGGTGGTCGACGAGGACATCGACGCTGGCGACCTCGATCAGGTGCTTTGGGCGATGAGCACCCGCTTCGACCCGATGACCGACATCGACCTGATCCAGAAGGCCTGGGCCTCCAAGCGCGATCCGCTGTGGCTACCGGGCAACTTCAACAACCGCATCCTCGTCGACGCCTGCATCCCGTACGACATGAAGCTGAAGAAGACCTTCCCGACGGTGGTCGACGTCAGTGCCGAGCTGCGCGCGAAGATCAAGGCGAAGTGGACCAACCTGCAGTTCCCGGGTTTCTGAGCGCTGGCCCGGCTGTCATCCATGTCCTGACTGTCCACCGTGAACGGGAGGGTGTTGAATCGTGCGTGCATCCGTGCTGTCGATGTCGTCACTGCTGGTTTCCCTCCCGGCCGGCCTTGCTGCAGTGGTGGCTACGCCCGTGCATGCGCAGCAGGCCGCTGCTGCATGGCCTTCGCGAACGGTTCGCATCGTGGTGCCGTTCGGGCCGGGCGGCAGTGCCGACCTGGTCGCGCGCATCCTCGGCCAGCGGCTGACCGAATCGCTGGGCCAGCCGGTGATCGTCGAGAACCGGCCCGGTGCCGGTGCCATGCTCGGTAATGAGCTGGTGGCGAAGTCGCCCCCGGACGGCTATACCCTGACCATCGGCACCTTGGGCCCGTTCGCGGTGAACCAGAGCCTGTTCCGCAAGGTGCCCTACGACAGCCAGCGCGACTTCGCGCCGATCACGCTGACCGGTGCCTCGTCCCATGTGCTGGTCGTGCATCCGTCGATGCCGGTGAAGTCGATGCCAGACCTGATCGCGCTGGCGAAGCAGCGTCCCGGGCAGATGACCTTCGCCTCCAGCGGCATTGGCAATGCGACCCACCTCACCGGCGAGCTGTTCAAGTCGATGGCGGGGGTGGACGTGGTGCACGTCCCGTACAAGGGTGGTGGCGCCGCGGTGGCCGACCTGATCGGCGGCCATGTCGGTTTCTCGTTCGCGAGCATGCCCTCGGCGCTGCCGCACGTGCGCGCTGGCAAGCTGCGCGCGCTGGCGGTGGCGCCAGCCCAGCGCGTGCCGAGCGCGCCGGAACTGCCGACCGTCGCAGAATCGGGCCTGCCCGGTTTCTCGTCGGAGGACTGGCAGGGCGTGCTGGCACCGGCGAAGACGCCCCAGGATATCGTGACGCGCCTCAATGGCGAGATCCACAAGGTCCTCGGTGCTGCCGAGGTCAGGGAGAAGCTCGATGCGCAAGGCTTCCAGGTGCGCCTGTCCACGCCGCAGCAGTTCGCCGAACTGATCCGCAGCGAGTCGACCAAGTGGGCGAAGATCGTCAAGGAAGCCAACATCCGCATCGATTGATGCGGTCGGCGAGGCGGGCGCGTCTGCAGCGTGCCGGCAGTGGGGCTATTCCGCCGTGATCTTCGACTTCTTCACCACCGCTGCGTACTTGGCGGTATCGGCCTTCAGGAACGTCGTGAACTCCGCCTGCGGCATCACCTGCACGTCGATCGCCTGCTTCCCGAGCGTCTCCCGGAACTCGGCTATCGCGACCACGCGCCGCACCTCGGCGCGCAGCCGCTCGGCCGCCTCGCGCGGGGTCTTCGCCGGGGCCATCAGCGTGTACCAGGAAGGTACCTCGACGTTGAAGATACCCTGCTCGTTCAGCGTGGGCACTTCGGGCGCGAGCGGCGAGCGCTTCGGGCTGGTCATTGCCAGTGCGGTGACCCGTCCCGCGCGTGCCAGCGGCAGTGCCGCCGTGATCGACGAGAACAGCAACTGCGCTTCGCCGGCAAGCACCGCGGCAGCTGCGGGGCCGGCGCCCTTGTACGGGATATGCACGAGGTCGGTGCCAGTGGCCATCTTGAACAGCTCTCCCGAAAGGTGCAGGTTCGCGCCCGAGCCGCTCGATGCATAGTTGAGGCGCCCCGGGTTGGCCTTGGCATGGGCGACGAGTTCCTTGACCGTCCTGACCGGCACCGACGGATGGGCGATCAGCAGGTGATAGGACGACGCGAAGAAGTCCAGGCTGATGAAGTCCCGCACCGGATCGTAGTTCACCTTCTGCATCGTCGGGGAGATCGAGAACGGGCCGATGAAGCCGAGAAGCAGCGTATAGCCATCGGGCTGCGCACGTGCCGCCAGTTCGGTCGCAAGCAGGCCGCCGCCGCCAGCCCGGTTGTCGACCAGCACCGGCTGGCCGAGGCCTTCGGACAGGCGCTGCGCCAGCGTGCGGGCGATGAAATCGTTTCCGCCACCCGGTGCGAACGGCACGAGGAAGCGCAGCGGGCGCGTCGGGAAGGTGCCCTCGGACGGCTGTGCCAGCGCGGCGGCCGGTGCGAGCGCCGACGCGGCAACGGTTGCGGACAGGGCGAGCAGGGTTGCGATCTTCATGCATGATCCTCGATCAACATCGGGCCTGGTGACGATGGCTGACACCAGCGAGAACATTACCCGATTCGCGTACCATCAGTCCGGTCATAAACCTGCTCCCTTCGATGGCGATCCGATTCGACGATATCGGCAACCGGCTGCGTGCCTTCCGTCTCGGGTCCGGCCTTTCGGCCGACGAGATTGCACGCCGCCTCGAGATCTCGCGCGCCGCGCTCTATCGTTTCGAGAAGGGCGAACTGGCGAAGATCGAAACGCTGGGACGACTGTCGGAACTGCTCGGCGTATCGGTGCCGACCCTGCTCGGCGTCGGCGTCGAGTACATCGCCTCGGCGGTGGCCTACTTCGAACGGCTGCGGCAGAATGAGGAGACGGCCGAACAGATCATCGTGCTCGCCGGCCCGATCTCCTACCTGCTGGCGTCGGAATCGTTCGACGCGACACTCGTCGAGGTCCTGACCGAGAGCATCCCGGCCGACCTGCCGGCGCATGACCGCGCGATCGCCGAAGTCGGCGAGATCATGGCCATCCTGCAGGCGCGCAAGGCGCAGTACCAGCGGCGCCAGCCGGCGGTGGTCAACCTGATCTCGGCCAGCGAGATCGAGCGTTTCCTGCACAACGGCCTGGTCGGCCGCCTCGACCTCGACGAGGCGATCCGGTCCGAGCGCCGCGCGCAGGCAGTGCGCGAGGTCACCCGCTTCGCGAAGCTCACCGAAGAGCAGCCGATCGGCATCCAGATAGGCATCGTGCCCGACACGCTGCCCCACGCGAGCTTCCAGATCCTGCGCCAGCCCGACCGGCAGGTACTCGTGCTGTCGCCGTTCCGCCTGGGCGAGCAGCCAAACGTGCGCATCGGGGTGGCGATGATCACCTCGGCGCCCGAAGCGCTGGCGCTGCACCAGAAGGCGGCGGAGGAAATGTGGAGCCGGGCGCTGAAGGGGGCTGCCGCCGCGAAGTTCCTGCGCGGGCTGATCGCGAAGTACCGCTGAGGGGATTGGCCGACTGTCTCTTTTTTGGGAAAAGCCTTGCTTTTTGGACACGCGCCCAGTCTAATCCGGGGCTTGCGCGGCTCCCGCGGTTGACCCGTTTCCAGGAGGACAGTCGATGTCGCAAGGTATGTTTGCCACCGCCGCCGTGAAGGTGGGCGAACCCGGGACCGGCCATTCGCCGCCGCAGTGCCCGGCCGAGGAATCGATCGTCCCGGTCGTTGCCCACGAGTGGGTGAACGAGGAATACAAGCACCTGGTAGTCAAGGCCACGCCGAAAGCGCTCGCCGCCCAGCCTGGCCAGTTCTTCCACCTGCTGTGCCCGTCGCCGGACGAGGGGGAGCTGTGGTTCCGCCGCCCGCAGTCGGTGTACCGTATCCAGCGCTCCAGCGGCCGTCTCGAGTTCCTCTACAAGGTGGTCGGTCGCGGCACCAAGGGCCTGGCCATGCTCAAGCCCGGCGACGAGCTGAACATGGTCGGCCCGCTCGGCGTCGGCTTCCACCTGAAGCCCGAGTGGAAGAACATCGTCGTGCTTGGACGCGGCGTTGGCCTGGCGACGATGGCGCCGATCTCGCAGTTCGCCGGCGAGAAGGGCGTGCGCGTCACGGCCATCCTGTCGGCGCGCAGCCCCGACCTGGCGCTGGCAGCCGACCTGTTCGAGAGCGTTGGCAGTGTGGTCAAGGTGCTCGACACCGACGGCACCAGCAACATCGACAACGTCGAGAAGATCCTGCGCCAGCTGATTGCAGAGAAGCGCGCCGATGCGTTCTTCACCTGCGGCTCGAACCGGCTGATGCAGTTGATGAAGAAGCTGGGCCGCGAGTTCGACATCCCCGGGCAGATGGCGATGGAGCAGATCATGGCCTGCGGCCTCGGTCCCTGCTACATCTGCGTGCGTACCTTCGAGCGCAACGGCCAGAAGGAGATGCGCCGGGTTTGCGTGGAAGGCCCTGTGTTCGACCTGCAGGAGTGCCTGGGATGGTAGATCTCTCGGTCAACATCGGCAGCGTGAAGCTGGCCAATCCGGTGATGCCCGCCTCGGGCACCTTCTCGGTCGAGTTCTCGCAGATCATCGACCTCAACCGTCTGGGCGCGCTGGTTGCCAAGACCGTTTCGCGTGGCTACCGCGCGGGCAATCCGCCGCCGCGCGTGTCGGAGATCGACTCGGGCATGATCAACTCGATCGGCCTGCCGACCAAGGGGCTCAAGTACTTCCAGGACGTGCAGGTTGCCGAGTACAAGCGCTTCACGCCGCCGCTGGTCTGCAGCATCTCGGCCGAGAGCATCGAGGACTTCGCCGCGATGGCGCGCGACGTGTCGGTGCCCGGCGTCGAGGCGATCGAGATCAACATCTCGTGCCCGACGCGCGCACCCGGCGGCGGCAATTTCGCGCTGAACGAAGAGCACACCTACAAGGTGGTGAAGCTCTGTCGCGAGGCGACCGAACTGCCGATCTGGGCAAAGCTCTCGCCCAACGCGGGCGAGATCGGGGCGGTGGCCGAGGCGGCCGAAAAGGGTGGTGCGAATGCCATCACCGTGTCCAACACCATCCTCGGGCTGAAGATCAACATCGAGAGCCGGCTATCGCACATCGGCAACGGCTATGGCGGCATCTCCGGCCCGGGCGTGCGGCCGATCATCATGCGCATGGTCCATCAGTGCTCGAAGTGCGTGAAGATCCCGATCATCGGCGTCGGCGGCATCTCGCGCGCGGAAGACGTGATCGAGTACATGATGGCCGGTGCCACGGCGGTGCAGGTCGGCTATGCCAGCTTCCGCAACCCCACGGCGATGATCGCGATGATCGACGGCATCGAGCAGTGGTGCGAGGCGCATGGTGTCGCGAAGGTGTCCGAACTGACCGGATCCATGATCGACCATCCGCCGCGCGATACCTACGAGGCCGGTATGATGGGTATCAGCTGAACGCGAGGCCGCGATGCCAACGAACACTCCTGCTCCTTCCGTCGACCGTATCACCATCCGCAAGCCGGATGACTGGCACCTGCATGTCCGCGATGGCGCGATGCTCAAGGCATCGCTGCCGTTCACCGCGCGCAACTTCGGACGGGCGATCATCATGCCCAACCTGCTGCCGCCGGTGACCACGGTCAAGGAGGCAGTCGCCTACCGCGAGCGCATCCATCAGGCGCTGCCGGAGGGATCGACGTTCCAGCCGATGATGACCTGCTACCTGCATGACATGACCGATCCGGACGAGGTCGAGGCAGGGTTCAGGGACGGCGTGTTCACGGCGGTCAAGCTGTATCCCGCAAATGCCACCACCAACTCGGCGGCGGGCGTCACCGACTACCGGAAGATCCGGCCGGTGATGGCGCGCATGGAAAAGATCGGTATTCCGCTGCTGATGCATGGCGAGGAAGTCGATCCCGAGGTCGACGTGTTCGACCGCGAGGCGGTCTGGATCGAGCGACGCCTGCAGCCCTGGACGAAAGACTTCCCCGGCCTGAAGTTCGTGCTCGAGCACATCAGCTCGAAGATCGCCGTCGATTACATCCGAAGCGCGGCACCGCAGGTCGGCGCAACCATCACGCCGTACCACCTGACGCACAACCGCACCGACTGGCTCGGCTGGGGCAATCGCCCCTACCTGTACTGCATGCCGGTGATCAAGACCGAAGCCGACCGGCGCGCGCTGGTCGAGGCGGCCACCTCGGGCGACAAGTGCTTCTTCCTCGGTACCGACTCCGCACCGCATCCGGTCGAGCGCAAGCTGGCTGTGGTCGGTTCGGCAGGGCTGTTCAATGCACCGGTGGCGATCGAGCAGTACACAAAGGTGTTCGAGCAGGCCGGGGCACTCGACAAGCTCGAAGGCTTCACCTCGCTCAACGGGCCGCTGCACTATGGCCTGCCGCCGAACGCCGGGATGATCACGCTGGAACGCAGCTCCTGGACCGCGCCGGAAGAGATCAAGATCGACGGCCCCGACGGGCGCGCGCTGGTCTACCGTGGCGGCGAACAGATCGAGTGGCGGGTGACGGACACGGTCGGCTGACCGCGCGGCCACCCACCGAGCAACCCCAACAGCGCGCGCTGGCCGCGCACGAGCATCCATGGAATTCGACAACGCGTTCGATGTACCGCTGCCGCCGGCCGAGGCCTGGACCTGGCTGCTCGACATCGAACGGATCGCCACCTGCCTGCCCGGCGCCGAGCTCACCGAGGTGGTCGACGCCCAGACCTACAAGGGCAAGGTCGGTGTCCGCCTCGGTCCCGTCTCGCTTTCCTTCGTCGGCCAGGCGAAGCTGGAGGAGACCGACGCCGCCGCGCACCGCGCCCGCATGCGTGCGACCGGTGCCGATTCGAAGGGACGCGGCAGTACGTCGGCGCTGATCGATTTCTCGTTGCAGCCGATCGGCGATGGCAGCGCGACCAGGGTGGACATCCACAGCAACGTGACGCTGACCGGCTCGGTCGCACAGTACGGCCGGGGCTCCGGCATGATCCAGAGCGTGGCCGCGCAGCTGATCGGCCAGTTCGGCGAATGCCTTCGCGCACGCATCCTTGAAGGCAAGGCGGTGGCTGCTGCCACCCATGCTTCAGCAGCGGTCGATGATGCAGCGGCTGCGGATGCTCCAGCAGCCCGACCGGCACCAGCCCAGGCGGCGAAGCCGATCTCCGGCTTCTCGCTGCTGTTCGGTGCCCTGCTCGCGTCGTTGCGCAACCTGTTCGGCGGGAAGAAACCATGAAGGCAGGGTCGTTCGAGTGGCACCCGGCGCGCAGCGCCGATGAAGCGGTCGCGCTGCTGGCCGAGTACGCGCCGCAGGATGGCCGGGTGATCGCCGGCGGGCAGAGCCTGGTGCCGAGCATGGCGTTGCGCCTGGCGTTCCCGTCGCACCTGATCGACATCAACGGCGTCGAGGAATTCTCGCGCGTGCGCGTCGAAGGCACCGACCTGGTCATCGGCGCCTGCGTGCGCCATTCCGCTTTCCATGCGCCGGTCGAACCCGGCCCGCTGGGGCGGCTGCTGACGCAGGTCGTGCACAACATCGCGCACTACCCGATCCGCCAGCGCGGCACCTTCTGCGGCAGCCTTGCCAATGCCGATCCAGCGTCCGAATGGTGCCTGGTCGCGGCGACCCTCGGCGCGCGCATGGTCGCGCGCAGCGTGCGCGGCGAACGGGTGATCGAAGCGTCCGAATGGTTCCAGGGCATCATGACCACCGCGCTCGAAGAAGACGAACTGCTCGCCGAAGTGCGGCTGCCGCTGCTGCCCGCCGGCAGCCGCGCCGGGTTCTACGAATTCAGCCGGCGCGCCGGCGACTATGCACTGGCGATGGCACTGGTGGCCTGGAGCGACGACCGCGGCACGATGCGCGACGTGCGCATCGGCACCGGCAGCGTCGAGGTGCAGCCGCGTCGCATCGCGGTGGCCGAAGCGCTGCTCGAGGGGCGCGCGGCCAGCCCGGAGGCGATCGCCGCCGCGGCGGCGGCGGTGTCGGCGGACGTCGATCCGCTCGAAGACATCCATACCAGCGCCGACTATCGCCGCGACCTGGTCGGCACGGCAGTGCGGCGCGCGCATGCGCAGGCAGGGGACTGATCCGATGGCATCGAAGATGGCGATCACGCTCGACGTGAACGGAACCGAGCACGAGATCCGCGTCGAACCGCGCAAGACGCTGTCCGACGCGCTGCGCGGCGACTGCGGCCTCACGGGTACCAACGTCGGTTGCGAACACGGCGTCTGCGGCGCCTGCACCGTACTGATGGACGGCGCACCGGTACGCTCATGCCTGATGTTCGCGGTGCAGGCGCAGGGGCGCAAGCTGCGCACGGTCGAGGGCCTGGCAGCTTCGTCGAAGGATGGCGGCAAGTTGCATGCGTTGCAGCAGGCGTTCATCGACAACCATGCGTTGCAGTGCGGCTTCTGCACCTCCGGTTTCCTGATGCTGGCCGCCGGCACGCTCGAACAGCAGCCGGATATCGATGACGCGTCGCTGCGCGAGGTGCTGTCGTCGAACCTCTGCCGCTGCACCGGCTACCAGAACATCCTGCGCGCGGTGCGTCAGGTGCGCGATGCCGGCAACGGAGGTGCGCGGTGAGCACGCATGGCCCGAGCAGCCTGAAGCACGGCGAGCGCCACAACGGCGATGCCAACCCGCGCCGCAGGTTCGTCGGCCAGCGCGTCACCCGGCTGGAGGATCCGCCGCTGGTCACCGGCCGCGGCACCTACGTCGGCAACCTGAACTTCCCGCACCAGCTGCACATGCGCGTGGTGCGCTCCACCTACGCGAACGCGATCATCCGCTCGATCGACACCTCGGCTGCGCTGGCGCATCCGGGTTGTCGCGGCGTGTGGACCGGTGCCGACGTCGCCGACATCCCGCCGATCACCTTCCGGCCGACCAGCATCCAGGGCCTCGAGCCCTATCGCCAGTTCATCCTCGCGCGCGAGCGCGTGCGCTACGTGGGCGAGCCGATCGCGGTGGTGTTCGCGGACGACCCGTATGTCGCCGAAGACCTCGCCGACCTGGTCACGATGGACGGCGAGCAGTTGCCGGTGATCCTGTCGGCGGATACGCCGCCGGGCGAATTCGCCACCGGCCTGTCCACCGAGGCGCTGGTGCTGCGCAAGAACTTCGGCGACATCGAGGCGGCGCTGCGCGGCGCGTTCAAGGTCGTCGAGGTCGACGTGCAGGTCGGCCGGCACTCCGGCGTGCCGATGGAGAATCGCGGCGCGCTCGCGCGCATCGATCACTCGCGCGACGTGCTCGAGTGCTACGGCCAGGGCAAGCGTCCGCATGCGCACCGCGATGCGGTGGCGACGCTGATCGGGCGCAGCCCCGCCAGCATGCACTTCTACGAAGGTCACATCGGTGGCGGCTTCGGCGTGCGCGGCGAGATCTACCCCGAAGACGTGCTGGTCTGCCTCGCGGCACAGCGCTTCGACCGTCCGGTGAAGTGGGTCGAGGATCGGCGCGAGAACCTGCTCGCCTGCAACCACTCGCGCGAACAGCGCCATGTGGTGCGCGGCGCGTTCGACGAACAGGGCCGACTGCTCGGCATCGATGCGAAGCTCTGGCACGACCAGGGTGCTTATGTACGCACCCACGGGGCGCGCGTGCCCGACATGGCAATGGGCACGCTGATCGGTGCCTACCATGTGCCGTCCTACCGCACGGTCGGTTACGTACGCATGACCAACAAGACGCCGGCGGCCACCTATCGATCGCCGGGCCGGTTCGAATCCACCTACGCCTGCGAGCGGCTGATGGATGCTGCGGCGGAACAGTTCGGGCTGTCGCGCATCGAGATCCGCCGGCGCAACCTGATCCCCAAGGCCGCCTATCCGTACGCGCGGGCGATGGAGATCCTCGACCATCCGGTCGAGCTCGACTCCGGCGATTTCGCCGGCCTGCTTGACAAGACACTGGTGGATATCAGGTGGGACGAACTGCAGGCGCAGGTCGCCGCCCGGCGTGCGAAGGGTGAGCTTGTCGGCGTCGGCATGGGCTTCTTCATGGAGAAGGGCGGCCTCGGGCCGGTCGACGGCGCGAAGGTCACGGTCGACACCCGCGGCAAGGTGCAGGTGATCACCGGCGCATCCTCGATCGGGCAGGGCGTAGAGACCGTGATGGCGCAGATCGCCGCCGACGCGCTCGGCGTCGAGTACCGCGACGTGAAGGTGATCCACGGCCGCACCGACGTGCTCGAGTACGGCATCGGTTCGCATGCCTCGCGCGCGACGGTGATGACCGGCGGGGCGACGCGCATGGCCGCGCTCAACGTGCGGCGCAAGGCGCTCGAGTTCGCGTCCCGGCACCTGGTCGAGGCACCGGTCGAGATGCTCGATATCGTCGAGGGACAGGTGGTGCGCGTCGACCGGCCAGGCGAGCCCGGCATCCCTATCGGCAAGGTGGCTGCCGCGCTGGCGCCCAGCCCGGCTACGGTCGAGTTCGGCAATCCGGGCCTGACTGCCGAGGGCTGGTTCGAAACCGCCGGCATGACCCATCCGTACGGCATCCACACCGCGGTGGTGACGGTCGATCCCGATACGGGCGCGACGAAGGTCGAGCGCTTCCACGTTGCCTACGACATCGGCTGCGCGATCAACCCGATGCTGGTGGAGGGCCAGATCGTCGGTGGCGTCGCCCAGGGTCTGGGTGGCGCGCTGTTCGAGGAGTTCGTCTACGACGAGCGTGGCGAGCCGCTGTCGGTGACCTTCGCCGATTATCTGATGCCGACCGCCAACGAAATGCCGCCGGTCGATGTGCTGTTGACCGAGGATGCACCCAGCCCCAACAACGCGCTCGGCATGAAAGGTGCCGGCGAGGCAGGCATCACCGGCGTCGGTGCGGCGATCGCAGCGGCCATCGACGATGCGATCGGCATCCCGAATGCGATCACGCGGTTGCCGGTGACGCCGCAGCGGTTGAAGGCGCTGCTGAAGCAGCACGCTGCCGCTTCGAAGTAACCTCGTCGCGGCGTGCGGTTCGCGGTTTCCGATCCATCCCGGGCAGCAAGGCCTGCCCCGAAAGGAGGTCTTCAATGATGACGAAACAGGCGCACAAGTCCCTGATGGTTGCCGCGGCGGTCGCCGGGTCCATGTTCGCGGGCCACGCGCTGGCCCAGGCCTGGCCGGCGAAGCCGATCCGCATGGTGGTGCCGTTCCCGGTGGGCGGCGGTTCCGACTCCACCGCGCGCATCCTGGCGCAGCGGCTGCAGGACCGGCTGAAGCAGCAGATCATCGTCGAGAACCGTACCGGTGCGGGGGGCGCGATCGGCACCGAATTCGCGGCCCGCGCGGTGCCGGACGGCTACACCATCCTGCTCGGCTCGGCCTCCGAGATCGTGATGCTGCCCGCGGTGGCGAGCAAGCTCAGCTTCGATCCGCTGAAGGATTTCGTCGCGATCGCACGCGTGGCCGACGTGCCGCTGCTGCTGGTGACCCATCCTGCACTGCCGGTGAAGAACACGCGCGACCTGATCGAGCTCGCGCGCAAGCGCCCCGGCGAGATCAACTACGGCTCGGCCGGCAACGGATCGACCTCTCACCTGTCGATGGCCCTGTTCAATTCCGTCACCGGCACGAAGATGGTGCACGTCCCCTACAAGGGCAGCGTGCAGGCGACCACCGACCTGGTGGGCGGCATGTTGCAGGCCGGCACCAACACGATGCCCGCGGCGCTGCCGTTCGTGAAGAGCGGCCGCCTGCGCGTACTGGCGATCACCACGCCGCGCCGCTCGCCGCTGCTGCCCGAGGTGCCTACTGTGTCCGAGTCGGGCGTGCCTGGCTATGAAGTGACCCTGTGGACCGGCGTGTTCGCCCCGACCGGCACGCCGAAGGAGATCGTCGCCCAGTACGGCCGGGAGATCGAGGCCTCGCTCGCCCAGCCCGACGCGAAGGAAGCGCTCGCCAAGCTGGGCTCGGAAGCCAACTTCTCCCCGCTCGAGCCGTTCACCGCCTTCCTCAAGGTCGACTTCGCGCGCTGGGTCAAGCTCACGCGCGAAGCCAATATCCGGCTCGACCCGCAGTGATCCTGCGGCCGCAGGCGGCACCCGCGGCCGGGGCTTCGGTACAGGCGCCGGCATGCGCGCCCCGCTGGCGTGCGCACCAGGCGCCCGCGCCCTTCGCGCTGCTTCTGTTGCTTGCGTCCACCCTGCTGCCGGCGCCCGCATCGGCGCAGGGCTATCCCGTCCGGCCGGTGCGCATGGTCGTCCCGTTTCCGGCGGGCGGCGGGTCCGACACCACGGCGCGCATCCTCAATGCCCGGCTGTCCGACCGGCTCAGGCAGCCGCTGCTCGTCGAGAACCGCACCGGCGCAGGCGGCACCATCGGCGCGGAATACGTCGCGCGTTCGGCCCCAGACGGGCACGTGCTGCTGCTCGGGTCGCCGGAACTGGTGATGCTGCCGGCCGTCGCACCGCGCGTCTCGTACGATCCGTTGAAGGATTTCGCCCCGATCGCCCGGGTGGCCGACGTGCCGCTGGTGCTGGTGGTGCATCCGGCGCTGCCGGTCGCCAGCGCGCGCGAACTGATCGCGCTCGCGCGCCGCCGTCCGGGCGAACTGGCCTTCGGCTCGGCGGGCAGCGGCACGACTTCGCATCTTGCGATGGCGCTGTTCAATGCGCTGACCGGCACCCGCATGCTGCATGTGCCGTACAAGGGTGCGGTGCTGGCCGTGCCCGACCTGCTCGCCGGTACCCTGCAGGCGGGCATGAACAGCACCCCGGCTGCGGTGCCCCTGGTGCGCTCGGGTCGCCTGCGTGCGCTTGCCATGAGCACCGTCCGCCGCTCGCCACTGCTGCCTGAGGTGCCCACGCTGGCCGAGGCCGGCGTGCCCGGCTACGAGGTGGCCCTGTGGACTGGCGTGCTGGCACCCGCCGGCACGCCGGCGGCGACGGTCTCCCTGCTCGCGCGCGAGATCGGGGGCGCACTGCAGTCGGCCGAGGTGCGCGACGGGCTGGCCAGGCTCGGCGCGGAACCGAACTTTGCGCTGCCTGAAGCGTTCTCGACCTTCCTGCAGTCCGAGTATGCGAAATGGATCAAGCTCACCCGCGATGCCGACATCCGCATCGACCTGCAATGACATCCGCGCCATGACCCGACGATGAAACCGCCAGCCTTTGCCTACCATGATCCCGGCACTGTCGAGGAAGCCTGCACCCTGATGGCGACCCTCGACAACGCGCGCCTGCTCGCAGGCGGGCAGTCGATGATGCCGATGTTGAACATGCGCTTCGTCATGCCGGACCACCTGGTCGATCTCGGCTGCATCCCGGCGCTGTCCGCGATCGAGGAACGCCCGGGGGGGCTGCGCATCGGCGCGATGACGCGCCAGCGCGACCTGGAGCACTCGGCAGTGGTGCGGGCGCGCTGCCCGCTGCTCGCCGATGCCATCCAGTGGGTCGGGCACCGGCAGACGCGTAACCGCGGCACCATCGGCGGCTCGCTCTGCCAACTCGACCCGGCCGCCGAGTTGCCTGCGGTCTGCGCAGCACTGGATGCCGTGCTGACGGTTCAGAGCGCGCGCGGCGTGCGCACGATGCCGTTCCAGGCCTTCCCCGCAGGCTACATGACGCCGTCACTCGAGCCCGACGAACTGCTCACGGACATTGAACTGCCCGACTGGCCGCAGGGCCATGGACATGGATTCGTCGAGTTCGCGCGGCGCCATGGCGATTATGCGGTAGTGCTGGCAGCGGCACTGCTCGTCGTAGACGCAGCCGGCAAGATCACGCGGGTATCGCTGACCCTGGGCGGCATCGGCCCGGCACCGGTGCGCGTGGCTGCGGTCGAACAGGCACTGGTCGGGCAGGTGGCCTCGGCGGCGCTGTTCCGCCAGGCGACCGAGGCCTGCCGCGCGCTGGAGGCGATGGAAGACATCCACGCGCCGGCCTCGTACCGACAGCAACTGGCGGTCGTCATGTCGCGGCGCGCGCTCGATGCCGCGCTGGCCAGCATCGCGCAGGGTGGGCGCGCGACCGGCGCGGCCGGACACTGAAACCGAGGCAGACGAATGGACTCGACGCTTTCCCGAAGCATCTCTCTGAAGATCAACGGCAGGGCCGTGCAGGCGACGGTGGATGTCCGGCATACGCTGGCCGACTTCCTGCGCCACCAGCTGGAGCTGACCGGCACTCACCTGGGCTGCGAACATGGCGTGTGCGGTGCCTGCACCGTGCTGGTCGACGGGCGATCCACCCGCGGCTGCCTGATGCTGGCGGTGCAGGCGAGCGGGCGCGAGGTGACGACCGTCGAAGGCATCGCCGCCCCGGATGGCACGCTGCACCCGCTGCAGCAGGCGTTCAAGGACCTGCATGGCCTGCAGTGCGGCTTCTGCACCCCCGGCATGCTGACCACGCTGGTGGAGCTGCTGGGCGACAACCCTGATCCGACCGAGGCCGAGGTGCGTGTCGCGATATCCGGCAACCTGTGCCGTTGCACCGGCTACCAGGCGATCGTCGATGCGACGCTGGCCGCGGCGAAGACGATACGCGGCACGGCTCCGGCAGGGGGTGTGCGATGAGCACGGCCGCCGCGACCGCCATGTCGCCGATCGTCGATCCTGCGCGCCCGGGCGACAGCCTGATCGGTGCCAGCGTCCCGCGGCTGGAGGACCATGCACTGCTCACCGGGCATGGTCGATTCGTCGACGACATCCACATGCCCGGCCTGTTGCAGGCGGCGTTCGTGCGCAGCCCGCATGCCCATGCAGCGATCCGGAGCATCGATGCCTCGGCCGCGCTGGCGCTGCCCGGCGTGCACGCGGTCTACACCTACGAAGACTTCAAGCCGCATTTCGCCACCGACCGTCTGGTGGTCGGCCTGCCCAGCTCGCACTACAAGCAGGACCACAACCGACAGGTGCTTGCTGCCGACGAGGCGGTCCATGTCGGCGAACCGGTCGCGATCGTGCTCGCCGACACGCGCTACATCGCCGAGGACGCGGCGACGCTGGTCGATGTGGATTTCGATCCGTTGCCGGCGGTATCCGACTGCCGGGCTGCGCTCGCACCCGATGCGCCACTGGTGCACCGTGAATCGCCGCACAACCTGCTCGCCGAGTTCGACATGAAGTACGGCGAAAGCGAGCGCGTGTTCGCCGAGGCGAAGCATGTGTTCAGCGAGTCGTTCTGGCAGCACCGCGGCGGCAGCCATTCGATCGAGTGCCGAGGCTGCGTCGCGCGCCACGACTCGCTCGAGGACCGCACGACGCTATGGACATCCACCCAGATGCCGCATGCGGCGATGCGCGTGATCTGCGAGATCCTCGGGCTGCACGAGAACCAGATCCGCGTGGCGACGCCGGATGTCGGCGGCGGCTTCGGCCCGAAGCTGGTCACCTACCCCGAAGAGATCTGCGTGACGCTGGCCGCGCGCCTGTGCGGCCGGCCGGTCAAGTGGATCGAGGATCGTCGCGAACACTTCATCGCGACCACCCAGGAGCGCGACCAGTACTGGGATACGGAAGTCGCAGTCGACGATGAAGGCCGGGTGCTCGGCATCCGCGGCTCGATCGTGCACGACCACGGGGCCTACACCGCGCGCGGCATCAACCTCGCGCACAACTCGGCCGAGAACGTGCCGCTCGGCTACGAGATCCCGCATTACGCGATGAACGTGAAGGTGGCGCTGACCAACAAGGTGCCGGTGACGCCGGTGCGCGGCGCCGGGCATCCGCAGGGCACGTTCGTGATGGAGCGGCTGCTCGACCGTGTCGCGCGCGAACTGAAGCTCGATCGCGCCGAGGTGCGCCGGCGCAACATGATCCCGCCGGAGAAGATGCCCTACCGCACGCAGCTGAAGGCGCGCGGCGGCCAGTGGGTGACGCTCGACAGCGGCGACTTCCCGGCGTGCTTTGCCGAGGCGCTGCAGCGCGCCGACTGGGAGGGTTTCCCGGCGCGCCAGGCCGCGGCGCGCGCAGAGGGCCGCTACGTCGGCATCGGTCTTTCGAACTTCGTCAAGGGCACGGGCCGCGGCCCGTTCGAATCGGTCACGGTGCGCATCGGCCCTTCGGGCAAGGTGCATGCGTATGCCGGCGCTGCCGCGATGGGGCAGGGCACGCGCACGATGCTGTCGCAGGTGGTGGCCGAGCAGCTCGGGCGCGATCTGTCGAATGTCACCGTCACCACCGGTGACACCGCAGCCACGGCGATGGGCCTGGGCGGATCGAACAGCCGGCAGACCGTGGTGGCGGGCTCTTCCGCCCATGTCGCCGCGCAGAACGTGCGTGCGAAGGTGCTGAAGGTCGCGGCAGTACTCCTGAAGGCGACGGAAGCCGAACTGGAGATCGTCGGCAACGAGGTCGTGGTGGTCGGCCAGCCGTCGCGCCGCGTCGAACTCGGCGCGATCGCGCGTTCGCTGGTCGGTACCGCGGGCTACTCGCTGCCTGGTGGCGTAAGCGCCGGCCTGGAGGCGACCGAGCAGGTGCTGATCGACGACATGGCATTCTCGAGCGGCTCGGCGGTCGTCGAGGTCGAGGTCGATCCGGAAACCGGTGGCGTGCACATCCTGCGCCTGGTTTTCGTGCACGACGCCGGGCGCATGATCAACCCGATGGTGATCGACGGGCAGCTTGCCGGCGGCATCGCGCACGGCATCGGCAATGCGCTGTTCGAATGGATGGGCTTCGACGAGAACGCCCAGCCGGTGACGACCAACCTGGGCGAATACCTGCTGGTCACCTCGACCGAGATGCCGCGGATGGAACTGCATCATCGGGAATCGCCGACGCCGGGCAATCCGCTGGGGGTGAAGGGCGTGGGCGAATGCGGCGTGATCCCGATGACCCCGGCGATCATGTCGGCGATCGAGGATGCACTGTCGCCGTTCGGGGTGCGCATCAACCAGACGCCGATCACGCCGGCGCAGCTCTATGCGTTGATCGAAAACGGCATGAAGGGGAAGCAGGCATGAACGACCGTTCCGACGAAATGCCGCGTGGCACCTTTGCTGGCAGGCGCCGGCTGCTCCAGGTGGCAGCCGGTGCCGCGGTGACCGGCAGCGCCGGCGCGCTGTTCGCGCAGTCGTCCTATCCGTCGCGGCCGGTGCGCCTGGTGGTCGCCTTCGGGGCTGGTGGCATCGCCGACACCATCGCGCGCACGCTGAGCAGCCGGTTGTCCGACCGGCTCGGGCAGCAGGTGATCGTGGACAACCGTCCCGGCGCCGCCGGTGCACTCGGCGCGAAGATCGTCAGCGCCGCCCAGCCCGATGGCCACACGCTGCTGGTGACGACCACTGCGGTATCGGTCAATGCGACCGTCGGCAAGGACGCGGTCGACCCCTCGCGCGGCCTGACGCCGATCGTCAATGCCGCCAGCACGCCCACGATCTTCGCGGTGCATGCGTCCAGCCCGGCGAAGGGGCTGGCGGAGTTCATCAAGGTCACCAAGGGCGGGCGCTTTACCTTCGCCACTGCCGGCGTCGGTACCACCGAGCACCTCACTGCCGAATTCGTGTTCCGCCCGCTGCCGGGGCTCGACCCGGTACATGTGCCCTTCGCCGGCGGCGTGGCACCGGTGTCTGCCACCGTCGCCCAGCAGGTCGACATGGCGGTCACTACCATCCCGACGGCGTTCGGCCAGATCAAGGCCAATACGCTGCGCGTGCTGGCGGTCGCCGCACGTTCGCGCATGCCGCTGCTGCCGGACGTGCCGACGCTGAAGGAGGCCGGGCTCTCCGACTTCGAGAACAGTTCATGGATCGGCGTGTTCGGCCCGCCTGGCCTGCCGCCCGCGCTCGGGCGCCGGCTGAACGAGGAGCTCAACCTAGCGCTGAAGCTGCCCGAGGTGCGCGATCGCCTGGTCACCCTCGGCTTCGATCCGCGCGGCGGCACGCAGGATGCGTTCGCCGCCTACGTGAAGAGCGAAGTGGACAAATGGGGCAGGGTGATCAAGGCGACTGGGATCACTCCCGCCTGATCGCAGGTCTTCCGGTTGCTACCGCCAGTACAGCCGTGCCGGGTTGTCGACCAGGATGCGCTGCCGATCTTCCGGGTCGGGAAAGTTGTGCATGAACAGGTCGATCAGCCCGCCGTCGTTGGGCATGTCGCCGGCGAGGTTCGGATGCGGAAAGTCGGTGCCCCACAACGTGCGCTCAGGCGCCGCCGCGTAGAGCGCGCGCACGAAGGGTGTCGCATCGTGGAAGGGCAGCCCGGCGGTCGATACCCGCTCCGAGCCTGACACCTTCACCCAGGCCCGAGGGTTGGTCGCAAGCAGGTCGACAAGTTGCCGGAACACGGGATGGTCGACACCGTCGGAGGCCTTCACTCGTCCCATGTGGTCGATCACGAACGGGATCGCGATCTTCGCGAACAGGTCGGCATGCTTCGGGATGTCCATCGCATCGAGGTGGATCTGCACATGCCAGCCGAGCGGCGCGATCCGCTCCAGCGTCTTCCAGAAGAAGCCCAGGTCGGGCGCACCGCCGAGGTGGGCGACGAAGTTGAAGCGCACGCCGCGGATGCCGCCGGCATGCAGCGCGGCGAGCTCGGCGTCGGTCGTGTCGGGCGCGACGATCGCGACGCCCCGGTAGCGGCCGCCGCTGCGTGCGATCGCATCGAGCATCGCGCCGTTGTCGCTGCCGTGGCAGCTAGCCTGCACCAGCACCGAGCGCTCGATGCCGAGGAAGTCGTGCAGCCCCCGCAGGCGTTCGAACGGGATCTCGGGCGGGGTGAAGCTGCGCGTGGGCGACAGGGGGAAGCGGTCGTAGGGACCGAACACATGGCAGTGGGCGTCGCAGGCGCCGGCCGGCATCGGCTGCATCGGGCGGGTCGGCTGGTCGTCTGGACCGCGGCAGGGTTTCATGGTCTGGGTTCTCTGTCGGACGGGATCGACCGGCATAATAGCGAACCTTCCTGTCCAACCCTGCATCCCTTCCAGCGCGAAAGACATCCATGGCACGGGTCAGCCTGATCGAGGAACACGAACACCCGGAACTCGCCGAACCGATCGCGAAGATCCGCGGGGGGCGCCGTGGCACGCTGTCGATGATCTACCGGCTGATGCTGCACAGCCCGGCTGCGGCGATGGCCTGGTACGAGCAGAACTCTTCGCTGCGCTGGGAGACCGAGCTCGACGGCTTCCTGCGCGAACTGGTGATCCTGCGCGTCGCGGTGGTGACCGGCTGCGAGTACGTGCGGCGCGTGCATGCCGGCGTCTATGCGCAAGAGGAGGGCTTCACGCCGGCGCAGGTCGCCGCAGTGGGCAACCGCGATGCGCGCTGGGACGATGCCGCTTCGCCGGAGGCCGCGCTGTTCGATCCGCGGCTGCGCGCGGCACTGTCCTACATGGACGCGATGACCCGCCAGGTCACCGTACCCGATCCGGTGTTCGCGGCGCTCAAGCCGCACTTCGACGAACGCCAGATCGTCGAGCTGACCATGCTGGTCGCCGCCTACAACATGCTGACCCGGGTGCTCACCGCGCTCGAGGCCGACTTCGAACCCCTGCCGCCGAAGAAAGGTTGAACCGCACCATGGCCGATTCCCGCCAGCCGCTGATCGTCGTCGAAGACGATCCGTTCCCGCGCATCCTGCAGGTCGTGCTCGACCCGACCGCCACGAAGGAGCGCACCGACGCGTTCATCGACTTCTTCGCGCATACCGCCGACTTTCCGGCCTGGTGCGACGACATCCGCTCGAAGGTCGGCACGATGTATCCCGCCACCGTGGTGACGGCGAAGACGCAGGAAGACCTGCGTGCGAAGTTGCCCGGCGCCGAAGCGATCGTCACCGAGTCGCTCGCCGTCGGGCTCGACGAGCTCGCCGCGGGCAATGACCTGAAGCTGGTGCAGAAGTACGGGATGATCACCCGCGCGATCGACGCGGCCGCCTGCCGCGAGCGCGGCATCCCGGTGGCCACGCAGCGCCGCCGCTCGAACATTGCCTGCGCCGAGCACTCTATCGCGCTGATGCTCGACATCGCGAAGAAGCTGCACATCACCCATGGCCTGCTCAGCATGGAGCAGTTGCAGGCTGCCGGCTACCAGCCGAAGATGTACGACCGCCGCCATACCGGCAACTCGAACTGGGCACGCATCCCGGGCATTCGCATGTTGTACGAGTCGACGCTGGGTATCGTCGGCTTCGGAGAGATCGGACGCGAGCTGTCGATCCGCGCCGCTGCGCTGGGCATGCGCGTGCTGTACTGGCAGCGCACGCCGGTGCCGGCCGCCGAGGCAGCGGTGTACGGTGCCGAGTACGCGCCGATCGAATCGATGCTGGCGCAGAGCGACTTCGTCAGCGTGCAGCTGCCGGGCAACGCCTCCACGCGGCATATCCTCGACCGTGGCCGCATCGCGCAGATGAAGCCGGGCTGCATCCTGGTGAACTCTTCGCGCTCCGACCTGATCGAGCGCGCGGCGGTACTCGATGCGCTGGCGTCCGGCCATCTCGGCGGCTTCGGGCTCGATACGCCTTACGATGAACCCGGCGCGGCCGATGATCCGATGCTCG
This sequence comes from Rhodocyclaceae bacterium, assembly GCA_020248265.1. NCBI lineage: Bacteria > Pseudomonadati > Pseudomonadota > Betaproteobacteria > Rhodocyclales > Rhodocyclaceae > Rhodocyclaceae bacterium. Next base: position 179,234 of record JADCHX010000005.1, on the reverse strand, counting down.
CCTATCCGAACGTGACCATCACGCCGCACACGGCCGCGCAGCCGCGCACCAACGCGCTGAAGGACCTCGGCGAGATGATGATCGGCATGGCCGGGCTGCTCGGCCACGTGAAGGTTCGTTGAAGGTTCGTTGACCCAATGGGAGACACCATGCATCGTCCGTACTACAAGCCTGCTGCCACGCCGATCGCTCCTGCGGTGCTCGCTGCCGCGCTCTGCGTGCCCGCGCTGTTCGTCGCCGCGCCGGCAGCCGCGCAGGCGTGGCCGGCCAAGCCGATCCGCTTTATCGTCACCCTGGCCCCTGGGTCGGCGGTCGACATCGTCGCCCGACTCACCGGCGAGCCGATATCCAAGGCGCTTGGCCAGCCAGTGATTGTCGAGAGCCGTGTCGGCGGCGGTGGCGTGGTCGCGGCGGAGTTCGTGATGCGCGCGCCCGCCGATGGCTACACGATGCTGGTCGGCTCGATCGCCTCGCACGGCGTCAACCCGTCCCTGGTGCCGAAGATCCCGTACGACGCACTGAAGGACTTCGCGCCGGTGGTGAGCCTGGCCTCGAGCCCGAACGTGCTGATCGCGTCGAACTCTCTGCCGGTCACCTCGGTGAAGGAGCTGATCGCGCTGGCGCGCAAGCGTCCGGGCGAGCTCACTTATGCGTCCGGCGGCAACGGTACCTCGCACCACATGGGGGGCGAACTGTTCGGCCTGCTGTCGGGCACGAAGATGAGCCACGTACCGTACAAGGGATCGCCGCAGGCCGTCGGTGCGGTCGTGTCGGGCGAGGTGGCGCTGATGTTCCCGAACATCCCGAACGCGATGGGGCTGGCCAAGGCCGGCAAGCTGCGCATCCTCGGCGTGACCACGCCCAAGCGCCTGTCGTTCTGGCCCGAACTGCCGACGATCGCCGAGTCCGGTTTGCCAGGGTATGAAGTGATCGCCTGGTTCGGCCTGTTCGCGCCGGCCGGCACACCGTCGACGGTGATCGACCGGATGAATGCCGAGGCCAACAAGGCGCTGGCCATGCCGGCAGTGCGCGAGAACCTGGTCGCGCAGGGTTTCGAACTGATGGGCGGCAGCGTCGCCGAGTTCGCCGCCTTCGTGCGCAGCGAGATCGACAAGTGGGCGAAGGTGGTGAAGGCTACCGGCGCGAAGGCCGACTGATCGCTTTCCCTGCCGCGCGCGGCCGGGTATGTCGGCAGGTATACAATCAGGACACTTTTGTCCCCCTCACGAGGAGCCTACGATGGATCAGACCCAAGGTGCCGGCGCGGAGATGGCCGTGCCCGGCGGCGACGCGAAGATCGCCAATCGCAATGCATACGATCCGTCGCGCAGCGTGAAGGATCAGGTCAGCGAGGCCGAATGGAAGGCACGGGTCGACCTGGCCGCGTGCTACCGCCTGATGGCCCTCTACGACATGACCGAGATGATCGCCAACCACATCTCGTCGCGTGTGCCCGGCACCGAAGGAGAGTTCCTGATCAACCCCTACGGCATGCTCTACGAAGAGATGACTGCCTCGGACATGATCAAGATCGACATCGACGGCAACGTGCTGTTCAACGCGACGAAGTTCGGCGTGAACAAGGCGGGGTACGTGATTCACAGCGCAGTGCACAAGGTGCGGCACGATGTCGACTGCGTGATCCACACGCATACCATCGCCGGCATGGCGGTGTCGGCCATGAAGTGCGGCGTGCTGCCGATCGCGCAGACCTCGATGCGTTTCGGCGACATCGCCTACCATGACTACGAAGGCGTCGCGCTCAACATGGAAGAGCAGGAGCGCCTGTGCGCCGACCTGGGCGAGCGAGAGGCGATGGTGCTGCGCAACCACGGCCTGCTGACCGTCGGGCCGACCGTCGCCGAGTGCTTCAACAACATGTGGCGGCTCGAGCGCGCGTGCCAGATCCAGATCGCCGCCCTGTCGTGCAACACCGAGCTGTCGTTGCCACCGAAGGAAGTGGTCGACCAGACCACCCACCTGTACCAGCGCGGTACCCGGCGTCCGTTCGGCCTGCTCGAGTGGCCGACGATGCTGCGCAAGCTCGACCGCGAGAACCCCGGCTACGACGCCTGATCGGTCGCGTCGCGGTCGTGGGGTCTGACCCTGGGGTCAGACCCCAGGGTCAGCTATCGGTCCGCTTCCCTTTGCGCCGCCTTCTCGAGCCGTGCGTCGCCGAACGCGGCCGCCGGCACGAACACCTCCCCCGCGAACAGCAGCCGCGCGGTGCGCAGGAAGCTGCCGCCCTTGATCGTCATCGCATCGCCTGCACCGGCGGTCTCGATCGCCACGCCCATCGAGCCAGTCGGGTGTTCGATCATGATGTCTGCGAACGACCCGGCGGGTGCGGTGCACACCTGCCGGGCGACCGTGCCCGGTAGCATGATGGCCGAGCCCAGGCACAGTGCACCGGTGACCGCATGGGCCGCATGGCAGTTCCAGGGCACGAAGTAGCGCGAAGTGATCGTGCCGCCGGGCGCGCGCGGCGGCGACAGCAGTCCGACTTTGGGTACCACCGAAGCCGATACGTCGCCCATGCCCATCAACACGCCGGCCTGTAGCCGGATCTTCTCGAAGCGGGCGATCAGTTCCTTGTTTGCATCGAGCTCCGCTTTCGACTCGTAGCCGCTGATGCCGAAGTCGGACGCCTTCATCAGCACCATCGGCATCGCCACGTCGATGCAGGTCGCCTCGATACCGTCGATCACATCCATCGCCCTGCCGGTCGGGAACAGCCTGCCGGTCTTGCCACCGACGATGCCCGAGAACTCGAGGTAGACCGGTGCCGACGTGCCCGGGACGCCATGGATCGAGGCCTCGCCCTCGTAGTTCACGATGCCGTCGGGGGTCTGGATCGTCGCCGTGATCACCGCGCCGGTGTTCACGTTGTGGATGCGCACCCGCGTGGTCGAGCTCTGCGCGGTGACCAGGCCGGTCTCGATCGCATACGGGCCGACGGCGGCGAGCATGTTGCCGCAGTTGGGGCTGAAGTCGATCACCGGCTTGTCTACCGAGCATTGCGCGAACAGGTAGTCGATCTCGGCGTCGGGGCGCTTCGACTTCGAGATGATCGCGATCTTGCTGGTCAGCGTATCGGCACCGCCGATGCCGTTGATCTGGCGCGTGTCGGGCGAACCCATCGCGGCCAGCAGCACCTGTTCGAGCACCTTGCGATCGGACGGCAGGTCGTCTGCGAGGAAGAACGGGCCCTTGGAGGTGCCCCCGCGCATCAGGATGCAGGGGATGCCGATCTGGTGGGTCCGTGCGCGCAGCGGGGAAGGCATGGGGAGGCTCCGGAAACGTGGCTTCGAAGCCCGGATTCTAGTGCGGGCCGCCGCATCCGATGGCTGCCGGTTGCGCCCGGGTTGCGCCTACTCCGCCTTCGCGCCCGAGCTCTTCACGATGCGGGCCCACAGCGCGACCTCGTCGCGGAAGAACTGGGCGAACTGCTCCGGGCTGCTCTCGAGCGCATCGGCACCGAGCGTGGCCAGCCGCTCGCGAAACGCCGGGGTGCGCGCCACCTTCTGCAGCGAGCCGTTCAGGCGCTGCACCACTTCGCGCGGCGTGGCCGACTGCACGAACACGCCCAGCCAGGTGCTGGAATCAATCCCGACGAAGCCCTGCTCGGCGAGCGTCGGCACCTCCGGCAGTACGCCGGAGCGCTTGGCGCTGGTGACCCCGAGCACCCGCACCTTGCCGGCGCGGATGAACGGCAGCGAGGAACTGAGCTGGTCGAACATGCTGTCCACCTGCCCGCCGACCAGGTCTCCGAGTGCGGCCCCGCTGCCCTTGTACGGCACATGGATCAGTTCGATCTTCGCCACCGAGCGGAACAGCTCGCCGGTCAGGTGGTTCGACGTGCCGGTGCCAGCCGAGGCGTAGGTGATGATGCCCTTGCGGGTGCGGGCGAGCGCGACGTATTCCTTCGCGTCCTTTGCCGGCACGCGCGGGTTCACGGTGAGCACCAGCGGCACGTTCGACACCGGAGCCACCGCCACCAGGTCCTTCAGCGGGTCGAACGGAAGGCTCGCATACAGGCTCACGTTCACCGCCAGCGAACTCGCCCCGAGCAGCAGGGTGTAGCCGTCCGGCGCCGAGCGGGCGACCACCTCGGCACCGACGTTACCGCCAGCCCCGGCGCGGTTCTCGACCAGGATCGGCTGGCCGAGCTGTTCGGACAGCACCGGGGAGAGCGTGCGTGCGGTGATGTCGACGTTGCCGCCCGGCGCGAAGCCGACCACCAGCCGCAGCGGCCTGGCTGGCCAGGCCTGCTGTGCCATCGCTGTCGGCAGCGCGGCGAACAGGCCGAACAGGCCCAGCGCGAAGGCGCTGGACATCAGGCCAGTACGGGGCGCGCGGGGATGTTGCCTGCCTGCGGCAGGAAGAAGCGGCGTGCTCGTGCGGGTCATGGATACCTCTCGTGCATCGGTCGTCATTCGGCGCGGATCGCGGCGTCGCGGATCAGCCGCGCGAAGCGGGCCGATTCGGTCTTCACCAGCGCCGTCAGGCTCTCCGGCGTACCGGTCATCGGTTCGGCGCCCTGCGCGGCGAGTCGCTCGCGGAAGGCGGGCGCGGCTGTCGCCTTCGCTACCGCCTGGGCGGCGCGATCAATGATCGGCGACGGGGTGCCTGCGGGTGCGAACAGGGCGAACCAGTTGCCGGCCTCGTAGCCGGGCAGTCCGGATTCGGCAACCGTCGGCAGGTCGGGGAAGGTGGCGGCGCGCCGGGCCGAGGTGACCGCGAGCGGGCGGGTGCGTCCGCTCTTCACGTGCGGCAGCGCGGTGATGAAAGTGTCGAACATCAGGTCGACCTCGCCGCCCATCAGCGCGGTCAGCGCCGGTGCTCCGCCCTTGTAAGGGATGTGCACCAGCTTGATTCCGGCCTGCGCGTTGAAGAGTTCGACCGCGAGGTGGGGTGCCGAACCGTTTCCAGAAGAGGCGAAGTTGAAGCGGCCGGGCGACTTCTTCGCCAGGGCGACCAGGTCCTTCACCGTCTTCACCGGTACCGACGGGTGCGCGAGGATCACGTAGTTGAGCGTCGCGAATGGCGCGATCGGCGCGAAGTCCTTCTGCGCATCGTAGTTCGGCTTCGACAGGTGCGGGATGATCGCGAACGCGGACGAGGTTCCGAGCAGGAGCGTATAGCCATCGGGCGGGGCTTTCGCGACGAATTCGGTGCCTACCGCGCCACCGGCGCCGGCCCGGTTCTCGACCACCACCTGCTGGCCGAACTGCTCGGTCAGTTGCTGGGCGATGGCGCGGCCCAGGATGTCGTTGGCGCCGCCCGGCGCGAAGCTGACCACCAGGCGCACCGGCTTCGCCGGCCATGACTGGGCGTGGACGCCGGCGATACCCCCCGCCAGCAGCAGTGCGGCGAGTGCGCGGGCAGGCAGCGCGTGGCACGGCGCACACGCACCGGTCGCGCGGGCGCGTGGATTATGATCGGTCATGCATCCTCCGGGTTGTTGCGGACCCGCCGGCTGTCTCCGGTTCCGGGCCGGTGCTACCATGCCACATTGTGCCGCTGACTGGAGGAGGCTGCGATGCTGCTTGAGAAACTGGCCGATTATGCCGTCCATGAGCAGGGGTCCCGGCTGCCGGACGAGGTCTGGCATCACGCGAAGCGCTGCGTGATCGACTGGAGTGCTTCGCTGCTGCCCGGCATGCTCTGCGCGCCGGCTACAGTACTGATCGAGGCGCTGGAAGACGAGATCGGACACGGCCGCTGCCGCCTGCCGGTGTACGGCAGCCAGGCTTCGACGCGTGCCGCCGCGATGATCATGGGTGCCGGCTCGCATACCGTCGAGTTCGACGACATCTACCGCGCGGGTGGTTACCACCCCGGATCGCCGACGATCAGCGCTGCGCTCGCCGCCGCGCAGTCGGTCGATGCCAGCGGTGAAGACTTCCTGCGCGGCGTCATCGTCGGCTACGAGATCTCCACCCGCATCTGCGAAGCGGTGATGCCTTCGCACTACGTGTACTGGCACACTACTGCCACCATCGGCTGCATCGGCGCGGCTGCGGCGGCAGCTACCGTGCTCAAGTGCAACCGCGAGCAGTTCATGAATGCGCTCGCCAACGTCACCACGCACATGGCCGGGCTGCAGCAGGCGTTCCGCTCCGAGTCGATGACCAAGCCCATGCATGCCGCGCATGCAGCCGACGTGGGCATGATGTCCGCGCTTGCCGCGAAGAAGGGGCTGACGGGCACGCTCGACATGCTCGAGGGCGAACTCGGCTTCGGTGCCGCGATGAGCAAGAACCCCGACTGGGGCAAGGCCACCGCCGGCCTCGGCGAGAAGTACAACATCACCGAGATCACCTTCAAGAACCACGGTTCGTGCGGCCATACCTTCGCCTCGATCGACGGCGCGCTGGTGCTGAAAGACCAGCACAAGCTCAACGCCGAACAGATCGCATCGATCCGCATCGAGACCTATGGCCAGGCAACCGACATCTGCGGCCGCGATACGGTGTCCTCCGCGTTCGAGGGGCGCTTCTCGCTCAGGTTCACCGTCGCCAGCGCGCTGATCCACGGCAGCGTCCGCCTCGATGCCTACACGCCCGAGCGGCTGAACGATGCCAAGGTGAAGGACCTGATGTCGCGCATCGAACTGGTCGAAGATCCGCTGCTGACCGCCGGCTACCCGACGCAGCGCGCATCGCGGGTGAAGATGACGCTGACCGACGGGCGCAAGCTCGAGTTCTTCCAGCCCTACCGCAAGGGCGATCCCGAGCAACTGCTGACCGATGCCGAGGTCGACGCCAAGTTCATGGAACTCGCCGAACCGGTGCTCGGCGCCGAGAAATCCAAGACTCTGCTCGCCGCCCTGTGGAAGACCGAGGCCGGCAAGGCCTCGGCGCTGCCATTCACCCGCTGACCCGAAATCCAGGTCAGCGACATCCAGACGACATCGGGGTCTGACCCCGGGGTCAGACCCCGGGGTCAGACCCCGGCTTCGGACCCCGGCTTCGCGGCTTCGGTCAGCCGAAGTAGGCATCCTCGAGCACCTGCATCTCGACGGTCTTGTTCTCCTTCGAGTCGCCCTGCATGTATTCGCCGGACGGTCCTACGCGCGAGCTTGCCTTGCCCTGCAGCGCGTAGTTCGGCGAGCCGACGCGCAGCATGACCAGCGGCCCTTCGCTCTCGACGGAGTGGAACCGGTACAGCGAGCCTTTCGGTACCAGGATGCCTTCGTTCGCGTTCAGCGTGGCCATCTCGCCGTCCTGGTCGTAGAACGTCGCCGCACCCTGCAGGATGATGAACGTATGATCTTCGGTCGGGTGGGCATGCAGGCCGTTCTCGCCGCCCGATGCGTAGACCTTCACCATCACGGTGAGGTCTTCGGTGGCCGCGACCGGAATGTTGGCGCGGCCCTGCTTGAGCAACGCGGTACGCATCTTGAACGCCTGCGGCTTGCCCTTGTTGTCGGCGGCGATCTGGGTGAGCTTCTGGCGCAGCAGTGCCGAGTCGCTGAGTGCGGACTCCATTTCCCGGGCGACGAGTTTCATGCGGGGCTCCTGAGGGTGGCGAATCGGGGAATCGGGGTGGGAAGGCCGCAACGGGGATGTAGCAGGGAACCTGCCCCCCTTGCGCGATGACCTGCCTTCATTGTACGAACAAATCGGCAGTCGCCAGAATCCCGTCCAACGGAGCAGCCATGTCACTCAGCCGAATCATTCCCGCCGCCCTGGGCCTCGCGGGCGCCACGCTGGTCGCGATGCCGGTCCTCGCCCAGCCGGGCACTGCGTTCCCCGCCAAGCCGGTGCGCATCATCGTGCCGTTCGCCCCCGGCGGCCAGTCGGACATCATCTCGCGCGTGGTCGGACAGAAGCTCTCCGAGCAATGGGGGCAGCCGATGGTCTACGAGAACCGCGGCGGTGCCGGTGGCACGCTGGGCATCGATGCGATGCTGCGTGCGCCAGCCGACGGCTACACGATCGGATCGGGCAGCCAGAGCGCGCTGTCGATCGCCCAGCACCTCTATGCCAAGCTGCCCTACGATCCGCTGAAAGAAGTGCAGGGCGTGGTCACGCTGGTGCTCACACCGTACGCGGTCGCCGTGAATGCCCGGGTACCCGTGAAGGACATCGCCGACCTGGTCCGGCTCTCGCGTGCCAAGCCGGGCCTCCTCAACTTTGGTTCGTCCGGCGCTGGCTCGATCTCGCACATCGCTGCGGAACTGTTCGGCGATGCCGCCGGAACGCGGCTGGTGCATGTGCCGTACAAGGGCACAGCCCCGGCGCTCGCCGGCCTGGCTACCGGCGAGATCGACCTGATGTTCTCCGACCTGACGCCCCTGGGACCGCACATCGAGTCGAAGCGTGCGCGGGTCATCGCGATCGCCGGGTCGCGGCGCAGCAGCGCGGCCCCGGGTGCAACGACACTGGCCGAGCAGGGCTTCAAGATGCAGGCGATCGATGGACGCTACGGCTTCGTCGTTCCGGCCGCCACGCCGCGCGACGTGGTGAACCGGATCAACGCCGCATCGGTCGCCGCGCTGAAGATGGCCGACGTGCGCAACCGGTTCGAGACGCAACTGGGTTACGCCATCGTCGGCGATACGCCCGAGGACTACCAGCGCGCGATCCGCAACGACTCCGAGACGTTCGGCAGGGTGATCAAGCGGGCCGGCATCAAGGCGGAGTGAGCGGGGCAGGCGTACGCCGGCCAACTCAGTCTGCCCGCGCCCCCGACCGCTTCACCAGTTCGCGCCAGCGCGGGATCTCCGCGCGGATCAGCGCGGCGAACGCCTCCGGCGTGCTCGACGCCAAGTCGACCCCCTGCGTGACGAACCGTTCCCGCATCTCGGGCGAGTCGACGATCTTCGACACCTCGCCATGCAGCCGCGACAGCAGCGGCTTCGGCAGCCCGGACGGGGCGAGCACGCCATACCACGGCGTAACGTCGTAGCCGGTCGCGCCGCCCTCGGACACCGTCGGCAGTTCAGGCGCCTGCGGCGAGCGCTTGAGCGTCGAGACGGCGATCGCGCGCAGCTTGCCTGCACGCACGAACGGCATCGCGGTCAGCATGTTCGAGAACATCATCTGCACCTGCCCGCCGACCAGGTCGCCCAGCGCCGCCGCATTGCCCTTGTAGGGGATATGCACGATGTCGATCGCAGCCGTGCTCTTGAACAGTTCACCCGCCAGATGGGTCGGGCCGCCGCTGCCAGCCGAAGCGAAGTTGAGTACGCCCGGCTTCGCGCGGGCGAGCGCGATCAGGTCCTTCACGTTCTTCGCTGGCACGCCGGGGTTCACCACCAGCACGAATGGCAGCGTCGCGATCATCGAGATCGGCTGGAAGTCCTTGATCGGGTCGTAGTTGACCTTCGCATACAGGCTGATGTTGATCGCATGCGTACCGACATGGCCGATCATCAGCGTGTAGCCGTCGGGGGCGGACCGCGCGACGATCTCCGCACCCACGCCACCGCCGGCCCCCGCCCGGTTGTCGACCACGACAGGCGTGCCGAGCGCGACCGACAGGCGTTCGGCGATCGCACGCGACATGATGTCGGTCGGGCCGCCCGGCGCGAACGGTACGACGTAGCGGATCGGCCGTGAAGGGTACGGACCCGGCGCCTCCGCCGCCTGCGCTACCGCGATCGGTCCCGGCAGCGCCAGCGCCAGCACCATCAGTGCCGACAGCTTCGATGCGTTCATGTCGTACTCCCCTTCGTGGCCTGATGATGGCCGATGGATCGAATTGATACACTGCGCCGACGCATTTCGCGTCTCGTCGACTGTCGCCATCCGGCGACGGACCAGTCTGGAGCAACAACCGCGCCCATGTCAAAAGCCCGCCGCCACCTGGTCTGCCTGACCTTCGATTTCGATGCCATCTCGGGTTTCATCGCGCGTGGTACGCCCACTCCCTCGGCCATCTCGCGTGGCGAGTTCGGTCCGCGCGTGTCTGCGCCCCGGCTGCTGAAGATGCTCGGCCAGCGTGGCCTGCCGACCACCTGGTTCGTGCCCGGGCACACCGCCGAGACCTTCCCCGATGCAGTGGCCTCGGTGGCGCGCGCGGGCCACGAGATCGGACACCACGGCTGGAAGCATGTGCCGCCCGCGACGCTGTCGCGCGAGGAAGAAGAGAACGAGCTCGTGCGGGGCATCGCCGCCATCGAACGCACCTGCGGTGAGCGCCCGACCGGATACCGCTCGCCTTCGTGGGATCTGTCGCCGCATTCGATCGAGCTCATGCTCAAGCACGGCTTCACCTACGACAGCAGCATGATGGGCGACGACTACACGCCGTACTTCGCACGCCAGGGCGACATCATCGAGCTCGAGCAGCCGGCGGTGTTCGGCAAGCCTTCGAACCTGCTCGAGATGCCGATCAGCTGGTCCACCGACGATGCGCCGCACTTCGAGTTCATGCGTTACCCGAACGCCATCCGGCCCGGCAACATGAACGCCGACCAGGTGCTCGGCAACTGGATCGCCGACTTCGACTACATGCAGCGCGAGCTCGACTGGGGCGTGCTTACCTATACCTGCCATCCGTTCATCATCGGGCGTGGCCACCGCATCCTGATGCTCGAGAAGCTGGTGGACACGCTGCTCGCGCGCGGTGCGGTGTTCGTGCGCATGGACGTGGCAGCGGCCGAGTACCGGGCACGCGTGGCCGCGGGCGAAGCATGAGCGCTGCCGGTGCGTTGGATCCAGTCGTCCTGATCCTGCCCGGCCGGGGCAACTCCGGCCCCGCGCACTGGCAGACGCACTGGCAGCGGCAGCGTCCCGGCTGCGTGCGCATCGAGCAGTCGGAGTGGACCACGCCGCGTCGGGAAGACTGGGTGGCCTCGCTGCAACGCACGGTGGCGTCCCTCGCGCCCGCGCCGATCGTGCTGGTCGCGCATTCGCTCGCCTGCAGCCTGGTGGCCAACTGGGTGCAGGCCGGCGACATCGGCACGGTCGCAGCCGCATTGCTGGTGTCGCCCAGCGACGTCGACTCCCCCGACTGGCCGCCCGGCCCGATCGGCTTCTCGCCGATGCCGCTGATGAAGATGCCGTTCCCGACCATCGTCGTCGCCAGCACGAACGATCCGATGGTGGCCGAACCCAGGTCCAGGGCGTTCGCCGAGGCCTGGGGTGCCGCGTATCGCGTGATCGGAGCGAAGGGCCACATCAACGCCGATTCAGGGCTGGGCGACTGGCCGCAGGGACAGGTCTGGCTAGACGAACTCATTGCGGGCGTGCGCGCGGCGCGCTGAGCGCACGCCGCGCAGGCGCTGTACTGGCAACGACGGCACCGTGATGCCGGATGACCGCCGCCTTCATGGCTGCACCTCGCGCAGGCCCATCGAGAAACCGCCCGCGTGGGCGGGGTCGATCCAGGCCAGAGCACCGTCACGGGTGAACGGCACGCCACGCGCCTCGAGCAGCGCCAGTGCACGGCCGAGGTCGAGCACGCCGACGGTCAGCGCGTGGAGCCCGGGCAGCCTCGATGGCCGCCAGCCATGACGCGACGCGAAGGTGGTGGTGTCGACCGCCTCCACCCCTGCCGGCCTGCCGAGCGCGTCCAGGTGCCGGACGATCGGCCGAGGATCGTCGGCGACGAACGTGGCCGAAAGCAGCGCGACTGCGCCATTGTCGTGGTCGAGGTAGCGCGGCTGCCAGAGGTAGCCGGGTGTCTGGTGCTCGATGATGATGTAGCGCGCTTCCGGGCAGTCGGCATCGCGGCTGAAGATATTGCGAAAGCGCATGAGGCGCATCGCGCCATCGACATCGACCTCGCGCTCGCGCTGCACCGGGGGCTGCAGGAAGGCCGCGTCCGCGGCGAGCGCCGCGTAGGCCGTGTCGGCGCCATCGCAGCGCAGCGCGAGGATGTGCAGGCCGGGGCCGCGCTCCATGAAGGATGCCCACGGGTTGAACGCGCCCGGGCAGGTGACGCCGATCAGCTCCAGGTAGCCGCGCTGGAACAGGGCGCAGCGGTTCGAGGTCGCCCACGGATGCATGCCCTCGTGCCCCGGCACCGCGCCGCGCTGGGGGCTGCGCGGGCAGAGCCGGAATCCAAGCCGTTCCCAGGCCGCCGCCGCTGCATCGAAGTCCCCTGCGATGCAGCCGAGATGGTCGAGCGCCAGGACCGGTGCCGCGTGCGCGGTGGCGGGCTGCAGTGCCATCATCAGGCAGGCTGGCCGGCCACGATCGCCGCAGCCTGTGCCTTGAGCGCCTTGCGGTCGACCTTGTTCGGCCCGGCGAGCGGCATCGCATCGAGGAAGTCGACCCGCCGCGGATGCTGGTAGGCGGGCGCGTGTTCCAGTGCGAACCGCTTGACCTCGGCTTCGTCGAGCATGCTGCCTGGCGCCCGCACCACGAATGCAAACGGCTTCTCGCCCTTGATCTCGTCGGGCACTGGTACCACGCAGGCCTGCTGGACCCCGGGGTGGCGCTCAAGGAGCGATTCGACCTCGCCCGGGAAGATGTTCTCGCCGCCGCAGACGAACATGTCGTCGGTGCGGCCGACGAAGAAGTACGCACCGTCCGCATCGCGCCGGAACACGTCGCCCGATACATACCAGCCCTCGGGCGTGAGCACCTCGCGCGTCTTCTCCGGCAGGTTCAGGTAGCCGTGCATGTTGGCCGGCGTGCGCTGCCACAGCACGCCTTCGTCCGCGTCGTGGCCGCCGGCATCGACCAGGCGCAGCTCGACGCCCTCCATCGGCCAGCCGATCGACAGCGGCGGCAGCGTGCGGTCCGGACGCGGGGCGCATACCACCGGGCCGGCCTCGGTCGTGCCGTAGGAGTTCATCACGAGCGCGCCGGGGAAGGTGGCCTTCACCGCGTCCCAAAGCTTGAGCGAGATCGGCGCCGAACCCATGCGCACCGTCTGCACCGACGAGCGGTCGACCTGCTCGAGCAGGTCGCGCTGCTGCAGGCACATCGCGAACATCGGCGGCACTCCGGTGAGCCAGGTGCAGCGGTAGCGTTCGATGGCCTGCAGGTACAGGCGCGCATCGAACTCGGGCAGCAGCACCATGCTCGCGCCCACGGCGATCGTGAAGAGCGACGTGCACAGCCCGTTCATGTGATAGAGCGGCGCGGCGACCAGCAGTCGCTGGGCGGCGAACGGTGCGCCGCGCCGGGCGCGCGCGCGCAGGGCCCACAGGTGGCCGCCGTGGGTCAGCGGGACCCCTTTCGGGCGCCCGGTCGAGCCCGAGGTGTAGAGCACCATCGCCACTTCTTCAGGCGACGGATGCGCCGGCTCGAAGGGCCCGGGGTCGAGCCGCGCGGGGAACCCGTCAGGCCCGGTGCCATCGAAGACGGTGACTGGCAGGCTGTCGGGCAGCAGCGATCGGCTCCGCTCGTCGCACACCACATGCTTCGCCTGACAGTCGCCGAGGATGAAATCGATGGTCGAGGCCGGGAACCTGTGGCTGACCGGTACCGCGACCATGCCGGCCCGTACGATGCCGAGGAAAGCGAACAGGTACTCCGCGCGGTTGGTTGAAAGGATGGCCACCGCATCGCCGCGCACCAGCCCGCTGGCGAACAGGCCGCGCGCAAAGGCATTCGCGGCATCCTCCACCTGGCGGTGCGAGTACTCGCGCGGCGCATCGCGATCGAGCAGGTCGATCAGCGCGACGGTATCGCCGCCGCTCTGCTGGTGCAGTTCCGGGTCGTACAGGGCACCGAGGTTGTCGGTCTTGATCACGGCCGGCTACTCGGGGCGTACGCCGGCGAGCTTCACCGCCGCTGCCCAGCGCACCAGTTCGCGCTTCATCAGCGCACCGAGCTCTTCCGGGCTGCTGGCGACCGGATCGGTGCCTTCGGCGAGCAGTATGCTGCGCACGTCGGCGGCGGCCATCGTGCGCCGCAGGTCGGCGTTGAGCCGGTCCACGGTCGGCCTGGGTATGTTGGCGGGGCCGACCACGCAGTACCAGCCGGTGATGTCGAGTTCCTTGTAACCGGCCTCGACCAGGGTGCCAACGTCCGGATAGATCGCCGAGCGCTTCGAGCCGGTGGTGGCGATCGCGCGCACGCGTCCGCTCTTGACGAACGCGACCATGGTGTTGGGCTGGCTCACCTGCAGTTCGATCTCGCCGCCGAGCAGCGCATTGAGCGCCGGCCCGCCGCCCTTGTACGGCACGTGCAGCAGGTCGATGCCGGCAGCATGCGCGAGCAGCGCGCCGGTCAGGTGATTCGAGGTGCCCGGCCCCGCGCTGCCGTAGGAAAGCTTGCCCGGGTTGCGCCTGGCGAGCGCGATCACGTCCTTGATGTTCTTCGCCGGCAGCGAGGGGTGCGAGACGATCAGCAGGGGCTGTGTGGCGACCAGCGAGATCGGCGAGAAGTCGCGCATCGTGTCGTAGCCGACCTTGGCCAGCGCGGCCGGGTTGATCGCCAGCGGGCTGGTCGAACCCATCAGCAGCGTGTAGCCGTCGGGCGCGGAACGGGCGACCAGTTCCGCCGCGAGGCTGCCACCGCCGCCGGCGCGGTTGTCGATGATCACCGGATGGCCGAGGAACTCCTGCAGCCGGCGGCCGATCGGGCGCGCCATGATGTCGATCGCGCCGCCCGCGGCGAACGGAATGATCATGCGCACGGCCCGCTGCGGAAACGCGGAGTCCTGAGCGCACGCCTGCGGCAGGCCGGCCACCAGTGCCGTCGACATGACGGCCGAGACAGCCAGGCGGCGGCACGCGCGCTGGCGGGCAATCGGCGACAGTGAGAGGGTGTGCAGGTTCAAGGCAGCTACCTCGTGTGTGATCACAATTTCGCGGCCGCGGGCAATCGGCTTGCCATGGCGCCTCGCTCTTCTATACTTCGGACACGTCCATTTGTCACGCCCCGGCGGAGGAGCCGACCATGCATGAGAAAGAAACCTTCCGCGACTACCTCGACCGCCTGCGTGCAGCCGGGCAGCTGCTCGACATCCACGAGCCGGTCGACAGCCGGCACATCGCGACGCTGGTCGACCAGAGCGACAAGGCGCTCGCGTTCCATCGCGTGATCGGCTACGACATGCCGGTGGTGTCCGGCCTGATCCGATCCAGCGAGCGGGTGGCGATCGGTCTGGGCGTCGAGAAGTACGCCGACATAGAACAGAAGCTCACCAAGGGCATCGCCGATCCGATCCCGCCGGTCTATGTGGAGCAGAGCAGCACGCGCGAAGTCACGCGCTACGGCGACGACGTCGACCTGTTTGACCTGCCGATCCCGATGTCCTCGGTGCTCGACGGCGGCCCGATGATCACTGGTGGCATCACCATCGTGCGCGACGGGCAGGGCGGGCTCAATGCCGGCATCTACCGCTACCTGCTGAAGGAGAAGAACCTCACCGGCATCGACATCGTCACCCCGAACAACCTGCGCGCGCTCGCGCACAAGGCCTTCCTCGAGAAGCGCCCGCTGCCGATCTCCATCTCGATCGGCACGCATCCGTTCGAGTTCATGGCCGCGGGCTACCGCGCGCCGATGGGCGTCGACGAGATCGACATCGCCGGCGGGTTGCGCGGCGGGCCGACCCGGCTGTCGATGTGCGAGACCATCGACGTGCCCTACCTGGCCGACGCCGAGATGGTGCTCGAGGCCGAGATCCTGCCGACTGGCTGGACCTGGCCGGAAGGCCGCTTCGGCGAATTCACCCAGCTGATGGGCGGCCTGCACTGGAACCCGCTGGTCCGGGTGAAGGCGATCTCGCACCGGAGAGATCCGATCTACTACAACCTGCACATGCCCTGGGAAGTGGCATGGCTGATGATCCCGACGCGCTGGTCGCAGTTGCGCGGTGCGCTGAAGGCGGCTGGCATCCAGGTGAAGGACATCAACGTCACGCTGGGCGGCAACGGCTCCTGGCATGTGATCGTGTCGATCAGGAAGCAGGCCGGTGAAGGTAAGAATGCGCTGATGGCGGTGCTGTCGGTCGGTGACATCAAGCATGCGGTCGTGGTCGACGACGATATCGACGTGTACGACCCGCTCGACGTCGAGTGGGCGATCGCGACGCGGGTGCAGGGCGATCGCGACGTGTTCATCGTCCCCGGCGCGCGCGCCAAGCCGCTCGATCCGAGCCTGCCGGTGATGCCGGCCGGCGTGGTGCCCACCGGCGCGAAGGTCGGCATCGATGCGACCATCCCGGAGGGCATCCCGCGCGAGCGCTACGAGCGCATCCGCTACGCCTACTCGGACACGGTGAAGCTCGGTAGCTACAAGCTCGACGAATCGGCGGTCAAGGCAGCCGACCGCAAGCCCCGGGCGGGCGAGGTGGAAGAACTGGCCGCGCGCATCCTGGATCTGATCGGGCCGAAGCCGCTGTACTACGCCGAGGTGATCGACGCTTTCCCCGGATACCCGCTGCAATCGATCACCCGGGCGTTCGGCAAGCTCCACGTCGACGAGAAGCTCTGGCAGGACCCGGAAGGGCGGATGTGCGTGCGCGGGTCGGTGTTCGCCGCGAAGGTGCCGAGCGGCCGCTGAAACCGTTCAAGCGCAGGGGACGGTCGTTGCGCGTATCCTGAGCCACTGGCCGCCCCGTTCGCAGCCAGCACAATCAGGAGGCTTCGATGCCCAAAGGTCAGCAGCGCAGCAACAAGGAAGTTAAGAAGCCCAAGCAGACGAAGAAAGCGCTGCCGCCTGGCTCGTCCGGTGCGGTGATCCCGGCAGGTGCCGCGGCCAAGCGCGGCAATCCGCCGGCACGCTGAAGCCGCAAGCTGCGGCCGCTGCCGCTATTTCGTGGCAGTGGCCTGGGTCAGGTAGGCGATGAGGTCTGCGCGTTCCTTCGCGTCGGTCAGGCCCGAGTACGGCATGCGGTTGCCCGGGATGACCGCCTGCGGATCGGCAATGAAGGCGTCGAGCGTCTGCCGGTTCCATGACAGCTTGCTGCGCCGTATCGCGGGCGAGTAGCGGAAGTCGTCGATCGCACCGGCCCGGCGGCCGATGATGCCGGCCAGCGTGGGTCCAAGGCTGTTCGCATCGGCGCTGCCGTCGAGCGCATGGCAGGACCTGCACTCGACGAACAGCTTCTCGCCGCGCTTGACGTCCGCCTGGGCGAGGGCCTGCCCCGCCGACAGCAGGAACAGGCTCGCGCCCAGCAGCAAGGGCAGCCGCCCGCGGGTGAGTCGCTGCATCGATTTGCTCCTCGTGCGCTGGCGGGTGCTCATGCAGACACCAGCGGGCCAGGGTTCTTCAGGTAGCGTGACTTGATGATGTCCGCCGTGCGGTAGGCCAGCGCGCCGACCAGCCCGGTCGGCTGATAGGCCCCGTTGTGCGGGAACACGTTTGCGCCCATCACGAACAGGTTGTGCGCGTCCCAGCTCTGCAGGAACGGGTTCACCGCGCTGGTCTTCGGGTCGGTGCCCATCGGCGTGCCGCCGCCATTGTGGGTCGACAGGTAGGGCACGACGGTCCACGACTGCGGCTTGCCGTTGGCCGAACCCATCCGCGTCGCGTTCAGCGACTTGGCGAGTTCGTTCACCACCTGGGCCGCATGCGCGTTCATCCGGTGCTCGTTCTCCTTGAAGTCGAAGGTCATGCGCAGCAGCGGCTGGTTGAACGCGTTCTTGTAGGTCGGGTCGAGGTCGAGGTAGTTGTAGCGGTGCGGCATCGATCCGCCGCTGGAGGTGATGCTCATCGACGCATCGCTCCACTTCGCCAGCGCCTGCTTCCACGCGGTGCCCCAGGCCGGCGTTCCGCCCGGCACCGGGCGGTTGCCGATCGGCAGGTTCGTGTTGTGGCCGGCCGACACGATGTAGCCGCCGACGAAGCCATGCGGCGCGCGGTCGAAATTCCAGTTCGCGTTGAAGTCGTCGATCACCCAGTTGGTGCCGCCGGCCGAGATGAACCGGTTGAACGTACGGCCTTCGAAGAACAGGTTGGCGCCGGTGCGCGTCTCGTAGCAGTAGTTGCGGCCGATCACGCCAGTCTGCGTGGCCGGGTCGTAGGGCTGGCCGATGCCCGACAGCAGCATCATGTGCGTGTTGTTCATCGTGAACGTGCACAGCATCACCATCGACGCCGGTTGCTCGAGCTCTTCGCCGGTGAGCAGGTTGGTGTAGAGCACGCCGGTCACGCGCTTCGCAGACGGATCCTTCAGGATCTGCGTGACCCATGCATTGGTGCGCAACTCGAAGTTCTGGCTCTTCAGCGCGGCGGGCACCACGGTGATGTGCGGGCTCGCCTTCGCATTGGCCTCGCAGCCGAAGCGCTGGCAGAAGCCGCAGTACTGGCAGCCGCCGAAGCTCGCGCCGTCCGGGTTGGTGTACGCGCGCGAGGCATTGGCAGCGGGGCGCGGGAAGGGGTGGTAGCCCGCCTTCGTCGCCGCTTCCGCGAACAGCTGCGAGGACAGCACGTTCTTCAGCGGCGGCAGCGGGTACTCGCGCGCGCGCGGGCTTTCGAACGGATTGCCGCCAGGCTGTATCCGGCCGTTCAGGTTGCCGGCCTTGCCGGACACCGCTGCCATGTACTCGAACTTGTCGTAGTAGCGCTCCAGCTCGGCGTAGGAGATGCCCCAGTCGCGCAGGTCGGACATCTCGGCGGAGATGAACTTCGCGCCATAGCGCTGCTCGTACAGGCTGCGCACCTTGAACTCGTTGTCGGACCAGCGCCAGGTGCCGCCGCTCCAGTGCAGTCCGGAGCCGCCGACCGCCTCACCGGGCAGGAAGGAACCGAGCCGGCGCACCGGCAGCGCATCCTGCTTCGGGGTGTTGCGCATGGTGACCGTGTCGCGCGAGGCGTCCTGCATCATTTCCTGGCGCTGCACGTAGCGCAGTTCGTCGCGTACCTGCTGCAACTGGAAGTCCGCATCGGTGGTGGTCATCCTGCCGCGCTCGAGCGCGACCACCTTCAACCCCGCCTCGGAGAGTTCCTTCGCGAGGATGCCGCCCGTCCAGCCGAGGCCGATGATGACCGCGTCGACTTCCTTCAGTTTCCTGGCTGCCATGTCGTCGGTCTCCAGTCAGCTGATGTCGGCGATGCCGAGCGGGTTGGTCGGCATCCTGCGGTCGCGGAACTTGTCGATGTTCTGCTGGTTGGTCGCGATGACCCCGGGGAAGTTCACCAGCTTCCAGCCGGCCTTGTCGCGGTTGCCGCCGTAGATCGGGTCGGCGAACATGCCCTCCATCACGTTCTGGTAGAGCATGCCGAAGAAGGTACGCACCGGCGGACCGTTCTCGAGCGTGACCTTGCCCTGCTGCATGGCGACCAGGAAGGCCTCGCGCTGCTCGGCCGTGACCTTGTCGAAGGTCTTGCCGTACGCCTTCACGCAGGCGGCATTGGCCGCCGGAATCGCTGCACGATAGAGTTCGGAGGGTGACAGCGGCAGCTGGTAGCCCTGGTTGCCGGTGCCCTGCTTCCACGGCCCCTGCCGGTACAGTCGCTCGCCCTTGCCCCAGCCGCTGGCCAGCGCCCGGTCGATGTAGGTGTGCAGCCCGAGGTCGGTGCCCTTCGGCGTGAACGCATCGGCTGGAACCATGTGGTCGACGACCGCCTCGATGAACGCGCCTTCGTCGGGCGTCAGGAACACGTAGCCAGCCGTGGCGGGCGCACTGGCCGCGGCCTTGTTGCCGGCCGCCTGCGCCGATGCGGTGCCCGGCAGCGCGCTGGTCACGGCGGCGGCGCTACCCGCGACTGCGCCCTTCAGGAACGCGCGTCGTCCTTCCGAGTCTCGATCCATCTCCTCCCCCTCCCCCTCGTATCGTGAGGATCGCCCGATCGATGCCGGGGACAGGGCGCCCGCCGGATGCCGGTGCGATGCAGCGGCAACTGTCAGGCCACTGCGTACCCTCAATGTATCAAGCTGCCAGAGGGGCGTAAAGCACTGGCTCGTCGCGGGAGCAGCCCCCTGGTATCCCGCTGCAGGGCCGCGTTTCCGGCATGGTCATCCGGGCTTCGATGGCGTGCAATCCAGTCCTTCCATGAGGAGGCGCCATGCACCGGAGCCCGCCGCGCGCTGCCCGACCTGCGCCGACACACCAGCCGACCCTGCAGGGGTCGAACCGCCGGGGGTGGGTCGGTGGCCCGGCCCCTTGTGGCGAGATTCACGGTGGCGGTGTTGCCGGACGGATACGCGTGACACGCGTGGATCGCTTGATTGCCCGGCTGCTGGTTGTCCTTCTGGCCGTCCTGCCGGTCGTGCATCCGGTGGGAGAGGCCCGCGCGGCTGGCGGCCAGTTCAATCCGCGCTGGACGAGTGCGCCAGTATCCTCCACCGTGACGGTTCGCTACCCGCTCGACAACTGGTCGCTGCTCGGCGAAATCGCCGGGCGAGGGGGTGGCGGTTTCGATCTGCGCATGCTGCAGGGCGAACGGTGGATCACCGCGGCCCGCGAAGAAGTCGGCCAACTGGGACTCGGATCCGACGTCGTGTCGAAGCTGGTGATGGCCTTTCCCGGCCATGCCGCGATGGTGTTCGCGACCTACTCCCCCGAGAACGCGCAACTGCGCATCCGGGTCGTCAAGGCCGAACGGCAGGCCGACGGACGGATCCGCAGCTATCTCGGCGACTTCACCCCGCATCACGGCGAGCGCTGGGCGGCGCAGCGGCACTACCTGTCGCCCGCCGAGGCAGCCGACCCGATCCGCGCCGGGCGCAATCCGTTCGCCGTATTCAGGCCGACGGACGAGACGGACCCGGTCTTCCACAACATCGGCTGGAGTGCCGCCCAGGTGGCTGTCGGCCACGCCATGCGCCTGTACAACGCCCCCGCCGGGTTCATCGCGATGACGGATACGCGATGGACGCAGGTGGTCACCCGATCAGGCAACCTGCTGCGACAGCGGGTCGATACGACGACACAGGCCTGGGTACGTCCGCGCTGGTTCGTCGCACTGCCGGTCGACCAGCAGCCCTACGGCGTACAGGCCGCGATCTGCACCCTGCCGGGCTCGACGTCATGCCCGACAGTCGAGCAGCTCGCGCAGAGCGGCGTATCGGTATCCCAGTGGGAGGGGGGCAACATGCCCAGCCCGGAGGATCTGCTCTACTCATGGACCGATTCGCGGTCGGGGTTTACGGTGCTGGCGTTTGCGCTGGTGACGGCGGCGTTTGTTTGGGTGGCGGCGAGTGCGGTGACGGCCTATGCGAGCGCTAGCAGCTTGGCAGGTCAAGTCGGGACGAGTTTCCTTTCCCCAGGTTGGGCAAGCGCATTTGCAGGCGGCTCCTATGCAGTGAGTTCAACAGTGGCTGGCGGCGGTGGTCCGATCACATCCGCACAAGAGTCTTTTCTCGGTGCCACAGGCTCGGGATTCCTCGAAAGACCGCGTCCGAGCGACCGACATGCCGCAGGGTTGGCCGACGTTACTTCCACTCGTCATGTGCATCAAGACATAGCTGCTGGGTTAGCGGGTGTTCGTCTACTGTTTGAAGGAGACTGCGCGAGAACTCGTACTACCGATGATTGCTCGCGCTCAACTGTCAACGTGGGGCGAATACCTCGGCCAGACGCAACCTCTTTCCAGAATAACGTCGTTGAGATACGACAACGGTACGCTCAATGCGCTGCGAAGGGACTTCGTGGATCTGATCTCCGAGCGTGTGCTGCGCGGATGCATTAGCCCGTCAGTTGAATAGTGGTGCAAATTTTCGCCAATCGTAGTCTTCGCAGATTACGCCAGCGGCCGTTGTCGTACGTGCGAAGCCACCTCCAACCCAGCGGCACCCTTCGCGCTCGCCTTTCGAAGCGACGCTCACGATCTCTGAGAAATGCGATGCTCTATAGCGCAGTACGAGGATGTCATTTTTCTGAATACCTTGACTAGCAGGTGCGTACACGCCAGCACCTTTTAGGCCACCCCAATACGTGTTCATAAACATCACACTGACATAAGTGTACTGATCAGGATTGATGCACCAATCGTAAGCTCCACGACTGCAAAGCTTCTTGCCGATTGTGCTTTTCAATGACGGACGCACGTTCTCCAGACTCACGCGATTTACCCAACCGTAGAGGACTAGATCATCAAGTCGATTCCTGCTTTCTTCGCTAAGTGTTGAGGCGCAGCCGCCAGACAAGAAGGCCAGCAAAACGCCAACCGTGACTTTTGCGTGCGTTGTCACACTCAGGGTGAACTCGCAGCGCATCGATGCGGCGGCGTAGAGCCAGTCGAGACAGCGACGGGCGACCACCCAGCCATCGCTATCGGCGCTGCGTCCATGTAGCATCTTGTTCAACCGGTTGGCTACCTTGAACGCTGGGTGGCCATTGGCGAGCGGGATCTCGCGTGAGATGCCATGCACCTTCTCGGTGCTCGTGCTCCAGTGAGTCCAGTCCTGCCGCCGCTGGAACAGCGAGCAGTATTTGAGCCCGTCGTTCATGACGACGCCGACCTCGACCAAGTCGCTGCCCGACCCGGAGCCCGACGCTTCGATGTCGTTGCAGGTGATGATCGGCGGGCAGCGCGGAGACATGGTGAAACGATAGCGCGCTGCGCGCCGGCCGGGAAGAGTCGCCGCCAGTCCGGGGGCAACCCTTCCGCGCGTGCTCCGTACGCTTCTACTTCGTACGCTTGCGTGCGCCGCGCGTCGCGGCAATGCGCATCCGCAGCGCATTCAGGCGGATGAAGCCGCCGGCGTCGGCCTGGTTGTAGGCGCCCTGATCGTCTTCGAAGGTCGAGATCTTCATGTCGAACAGGGTGTCGGTCTTCGACTCGCGGCCGACGCAGATCACGGTGCCCTTGTAGAGCTTGAGCTTGACCGTACCGTTGACCGTCGCCTGCGACGCGTCGATCAGGGTCTGCAGCAGCTTGCGCTCGGGGCTGAACCAGTAGCCGTTGTAGATCATCCGCGCATAGCGCGGCATCAGGTCGTCCTTCAGCGCGAGCACTTCACGGTCCATCGTGATCGATTCCATCGCCCGGTGCGCCTTCAGCATGATCGTGCCGCCGGGCGTCTCGTAGCAGCCGCGCGACTTCATGCCGACATAGCGGTTCTCGACCAGGTCGAGGCGGCCGATGCCGTGCTTGCCGCCGAGTCGGTTGAGTTCGATCAGCACCTTGGCCGGCGACATCTTCACGCCGTTCACCGAGACGATGTCGCCGTGCTGGTACCCCAGTTCGATGTACTCGGGCTTGTTCGGTGCCTTCTCCGGCGACACCGTGAGGCGCCACATCGATTCTTCCGGCTCGAAGCTCGGGTCTTCCAGGATGCCGCCTTCGTAGGAGATGTGCAGCAGGTTGGCGTCCATCGAGTAGGGCGCGCCGCCGCCCTTGCGCTTCTTGTAGTCGACCGGGATCTTGTGCTGGTCAGCATAGGCGAGCAGTTTCTCGCGCGACAGAAGGTCCCATTCGCGCCACGGGGCGATCACCTTCACGTCGGGCATCAGCGCGTAGGCGCCCAGTTCGAAGCGCACCTGGTCGTTGCCCTTGCCGGTGGCGCCATGCGAGATGGCGTCGGCGCCGGTCTTCTTCGCGATCTCGACCAGGCGCTTGGCGATCAGCGGGCGCGCGATCGAGGTGCCGAGCAGGTACTCGCCCTCATAGACGGTGTTCGCGCGGAACATCGGGAACACGAAGTCGCGCACGAACTCTTCCTGCAGGTTCTCGATGAAGATCTGCTTCACGCCGAACATCTGCGCCTTCTTGCGCGCAGGTTCTACCTCTTCGCCCTGGCCGATGTCGGCGGTGAAGGTGATCACCTCGCACTCGTACACGTCCTGGAGCCACTTGAGGATCACCGAGGTGTCGAGGCCGCCGGAGTAGGCGAGGACGACTTTCTTGGGGGCGCTGCTGTTCTTCTTGGCCATGGATTCGGATGTCGGGCGTGTGGGTGAAGGGAAGGGCAGGGAGGTGGAAAAAGGCAGTCGGCGGACCGCCGCTCAATCGAGCCGTATCGACAGCTTGCGGATCAACGGTGCCCAGCGTGCTGCCTCGGAACGGATCAGTGCGGCGAATGCGTCCGGGCGGCCGCCGGCGGGGTCCAGCCCGGCGCCGACGATGCGGCTGCGCGCGTCCGGGTGCGCGAGGATCGCATTGATTGCGCCGTTCAGTCGACCGATCAGCGGCCCCGGCGTGCCGGAGGCAACGAGTATGCCGTTCCAGAGCATCGCTTCGAAGCCTGGATAGCCGGATTCGGCGAGCGTGGGCAGGTCGGGGAACAGCGGATAGCGCGCGGCGCTGGTCACGGCGATCGCGCGTACGCGGCCCGACTGCAGGTGGGGTGCCAGTGCGGTCGGGGCCGAGAAGACGGCCTGCGTTTCGTTGCGCGCGACCGAAGCCGCAGCTGGCGGGGCGCCGTTGTACGGGCTGTGCACCGCGTCGAAGCCGGCCACCGACCGGAACAGCTCCATCGTCAGGTGCGACGAACTGGCGTTGCCGACCGAGGCGTAGGTCAGGCGACCGGCGCCAGCCCTGGCGTGGGCGACCCAGTCGGCAACGGTGCGCACCGGCAGGTCGGCACTGACTGCGAGCAGGTTTGGCGAGGTGCTGGTCACGATCACCGGTACCAGGTCGCGCGCAGGGTCGTACGGCAGCTTCGCGTAGAGGAAGGGAGCGAGCGCCAGTGGACCGTTGAAGCTGATCAGCAGCGTGTGGCCGTCGGGTGCTGACTGCGCGCCTGCCGCGGTGGCTACCGTGCCGCCGCCGGCGGGTCGGTTGTCGATCACGATCGGCTGGGCAATGCTGTCGCGCAGGCGCTCGCCGATGACGCGGGCGACGACGTCGAGTGAACTGCCCGGGCCGGCCGCGACGAGGAATCGCAGCGGGCGGGAAGGCCAGTCCTGCGCGCCTGCCGAGCCCGCCAGGCCGGCCAGGAGCAGCAATGCCGCCGTGGCAGGCACGGCGTTCAGGGCGCGGTGGCGCATCCCGGCGGCAAGGGCGGAGACGGCGTGGAAAACCGGGTCTGCCCCGGTTTTGACCATAATGGGGTCTGACCCCATTTCAGTGTTCACGGCGTGACGCGGCCCAGCAGCAGGAACTCCAGCAGGGCCTTCTGCACGTGCATGCGGTTCTCGGCTTCATCCCAGACGACGCTCTGCGGGCCGTCGATCACTTCGGCGGTGACTTCCTCGCCGCGGTGCGCGGGCAGGCAGTGCATGAACAGTGCTTCCGGCTTGGCTGCGCGCATCATCTCGGCGTCGACGCACCAGTCCTCGAAGGCTTTCATCCGCTGGGCATTCTCGGCTTCGAAGCCCATGCTGGTCCACACGTCGGTGGTGATCAGGTCGGCACCGCGGGCGGCGTCCATCGGATCGGCGAACTGCTCGAAGTGGGTGGTGTCGTAGATGCCGGCGCGCTCGGGCTCGACCTCGTAGCCGGGCGGCGTGGACACGTGCACGTTGAAGTCGAGCACGGTGGCCGCCTGCAGCCAGGTGTTGCAGACGTTGTTCGAATCGCCGATCCAGGCAACCGTCTTGCCCTGGATCGGGCCGCGATGCTCGATGAAGGTGAAGATGTCGCCGAGGATCTGGCAGGGATGGTATTCGTTGGTCAGGCCGTTGATCACCGGCACGCGCGAGACGCTGGCGAAGCGCTCGACGATCTCCTGCCCGAACGTACGGATCATCACGATGTCGACCATGCGCGACACCACCTGCGCCATGTCTTCGACCGGTTCGCCGCGCCCGAGCTGCGTGTCGCGTGTGTTCAGGTAGATCGCCGCGCCGCCCAGCTGGTGCATGCCTGCCTCGAACGACAGGCGCGTGCGCGTGCTGGCCTTCTCGAAGATCATCGCCAGCGTGCGGTCTTCGAGCGGCCAGTAGCGCCGGTAGGACTTGAACTCGCCCTTGATCCAGGCTGCGCGGACGAACAGGTGTTCGTACTCCTCGCGGCTGAAGTCGAGGAACGTCAGGTAATGCCTGGGCGGAGTCATGTCCTTGCCTGCGCCGATGGTCGCCGCTACCGAGCGAGGAAGCCGCGGATCAGCGGCGACAGCATCGACACGATCTGATCGGCCTGGTCGTCGGAGATGATCAGCGGCGGCAGCATGCGCACGATGTTGTCGTAGGTGACGTTGATCAGCAGGCCGGCCCCGAGCGCCTGGGCGACCAGCTCGTTGCAGGGGCGGTCGAGTTCGATGCCGAGCATCAGCCCGGCGCCGCGGATCTCGGTGATGCCCGACAGACCGCCGAGTTCCTGGCGGAAGCCGGCCACCATGCGATCGCCGAGCACGCGGGCGCGCTCGAGCAGGCCTTCTTCCTCGATGATCTGCAGGGTGGTCAGCGCCGCACGGCAGATCAGTGCGCCACCACCGAAGGTGGTGCCATGGTGGCCGGGGCTGAACACGTTCGCCGCGGCGCCGCGGGCGACGCAGGCGCCGATCGGCATGCCGTTGGCCAGCCCCTTGGCAAGGGTCAGCACGTCGGGCATCAGGTCGGTGTGCTGGTAGGCGAACCACTTGCCCGTGCGCCCCATGCCGCTCTGCACTTCATCGAGCATGAACAGCCACTGCTTGCGGTCGCACAGCTCGCGCAGATGGGAGAGGTAGGTCTTCTCGGGAATCTGGATGCCGCCTTCGCCCTGCACCGGCTCGACCAGCACCGCGACGATGTTCGCGTTGTTCTCGGCGACCCGGTTCACCGCCTCGAGGTCGTTGAACGGCACGCGTGCGAAGCCGCCGAGCAGCGGCTCGAAGCCAGCCTGCGCCTTGCGATTGCCGGTGGCCGACAGCGTGGCGATCGTGCGTCCGTGCCAGGAGCGGTCCATCACGACGATGGTCGGCAGCTCGACACCGCGCTGGTGGCCGTAGAGGCGGGCCAGCTTGATCGCCGTCTCGTTCGCCTCGGCACCGGAGCAGTTGAAGAAGGCATTGTCCATCCCGGAGAGCTGCGCGAGCTTCTCGCCGAGCTTCTCCTGCTCGATCACCCGGTAGATGTTCGAGGTGTGGATGACCTTCGCCGCCTGGTCGGCGATGGCCGCGACCAGCTTCGGATGCGCATGGCCCAGGCCGTTCACCGCGATGCCGGCCAGCGCGTCGAGGTATCGCTTGCCCGATTCGTCCCACAGCCATGCGCCTTCTCCGCGCACGAACGCGACCGGCAGTCGCTTGTAGGTGTTCATCAGGTGAGCGGACATCGGGCCCTCCGGGGGCTGTTGCAGTTACGGCTGTGGGGGATGCCACGCGGTGGCCATGGTGCCGCCGGTGACTCGGGAACGTACTGTGGGCTCGAAACGCATTCGAGGGCCGGAGCCGCAAAAGACAACGGCGGCTGCCGCCGCCGTGTTCATCGATCGCGAAACCGAACCTGATTTTGATCCTGCGATTCAGGGACTGCAAGCAGGGGCAGGCAATCGAACTGTCTTTGCCGGGAGTGTTTTGCGCGCCTGCTACACTCGCATGCGTGTATCAGGCGATCTCAACCAACCACCAACACCCCCGGAACCGCTGCCTTCACCGGTTCGCCGTCGCGGCGAGCCTGGAGGACGACCTCGGATCAGGCGATCGCCTTGACGGCAGCCGACAGGCGGCTCTTGTGCCGGGCGGCCTTGTTCTTGTGCACGATGCCCTTGTCGGCGATGCGGTCGATCACCGACACGCTGGTCGTGAACGCAGCCTGCGCATCGGCCTTGTTGCCTGCGGCGATCGCTACGCGAACCTTCTTGATCGCGGTGCGCAGCGCCGAGCGCAGGGTGGTGTTGTGGGCGCGCTGGGCGTCGGCCTGGCGTGCACGTTTGCGGGCTTGAGCGGAATTGGCCACGGCGGTTCTCTGTCGAAGATACGGTTGGGCGCCCGAACGACATGCGGCTCGGGCAGCAGCGAAAAGCCTTGGATAGTACTTCGGACCGGCCGGAAATTCAACCCGGCGGCGTTCGCGGGGGCGAAAGAGGTTCCGGCGGGGATCCGGCAGAGCCCGATCGCAGCGCCCGGACCGACCGCAGGCGGGCACCGATGAACCTGCTGCGTGCGTTCGGCGCCGTCAGCAGCATGACGCTGGTGTCGAGGATCCTCGGTTTTGCCCGCGACCTGCTGATCGCCCGGATGTTCGGCGCTGGCGCCGCTACCGATGCCTTCTTCGTCGCCTTCAAGCTGCCGAACCTGCTGCGCCGCATCTTCGCCGAGGGCGCCTTTTCGCAGGCGTTCGTGCCGATCCTCGCGGAGTATCGCAACCAGCGCGGTGAGGCCGATACCCGGCTCCTGGTCGACCATGTCGCCGGGACGCTGGCGGTCGCTCTGATCGGGGTGACCGCGCTCGGGATTCTCGCCGCGCCGGCGATCGTCTGGCTGTCGGCGCCCGGATTCACCGCCGACCCGGACAAGTTCGCCCTCACCGTCGATCTGCTGCGCATCACCTTCCCGTACATCCTGTTCATCTCGCTGACCGCGCTCGGGGCCGGCATCCTGAATACCTACAGCCGGTTCTCCGTGCCCGCGTTCGCGCCGGCGCTGCTCAACCTGTCGTTCATCGCCTTCGCGGTCTGGTTCGCGCCGTACTTCGACCCGCCGGTCGAGGCGCTGGCCTGGGCGGTGTTCGTCGGCGGCCTGCTCCAGCTCGCATTCCTGGTGCCTTTCCTGCGCAGGCTGCGCATGCTGCCGCGGCCGCGCTGGGGCGGTGCCGACGAGGGCGTGCGGCGCGTGCTCAGGCAGATGGGCCCGGCGCTGTTCGGCGTGTCGGTCGGCCAGGTGAGCCTGCTGATAAACACGGTGTTCGCATCCTTCCTGGCTAGCGGCAGCGTGTCGTGGCTGTATTACGCCGACCGCCTGATGGAGTTTCCCACCGGGTTGCTCGGTGTCGCTCTCGGTACCATCCTGCTGCCGAGCCTGGCGCGCAGCCACGCCGATCGCACCCCGGAGGAGTATGGCAGGCTGCTCGACTGGGGCCTGCGCATCACGCTCATGCTCGCTGCCCCGGCGGCCGTTGCGCTGGCCGTGCTGTCGGTGCCGCTGGTGGCGACGCTGTTCCATCACGGCGCGTTCAGCGCCCACGACGTGGCGATGACCCGGGCGGCGTTGATGGCCTACAGCGTCGGGCTGATCGGACTGATCGCGGTGAAGGTGCTCGCGCCCGGGTTCTACGCCCGGCAGGACATACGCACGCCGGTGAAGATCGCGCTGGTCACGCTGGCCGCGACGCAGGTGATGAACCTGCTGTTCATCCAGGTGTTTGCACATGCCGGCCTCGCGCTGGCGATCGGTCTCGGGGCGTGCCTCAATGCATGGCTGCTGCTGCGCGGGTTGCGCCGCATCGATGCCTACCGGCCGCAGCCGGGCTGGGCGATGTTCGCACTGAAGATCGCTGTCGCCCTCGCGCTGATGGCCGGGGCACTCTGGTGGATGGCGGGGCCCTCGTCGCAGTGGCTGGCCTGGCAGGGGCTCGAGCGCGCGCTCCGGCTCTGTGTCGTGTGCGCCGTCGGTGGCGGTGTCTACTTCGCCGCACTGGCCGTATTCGGTTTCCGGCTGAAGGATTTCTCGCGCCGGGTCACGGACTGACGCTGCAGGCCGCAGGGCCGTGCGCTCACGCTCCGATGAAGCGTGCGCGATAGGCGCTTGGCAGGTCGGACAGCGCCAGCATCATCGGCAGGTCGGCGACGCCGAAGTCCGGATCCAGTGCCGGTGGTCCGAGGACCTTTCCGCCGCAGCGCAGGTAGCCCTTCATCAGCGCCGGGGGCTCGGCCTCGCCGTGCAGGTCGGTACGGTCGATGGGCAGGGGACGGCGCGGATGGACACGCCGCTCCGGTCCGCACAGGTGGGTGGCCCGCAGGGTATGCCAGAGGTTGGCAGCGTGGGCGCCCCCGTCGTTCACCGATACGCTGGCGCACCCGATCATGTAGTCCAGCCGCGACCGTTGCATGAACTCGGCCAGTGCTGTCCAGAGCAGCAGGATGACCGCGCCCCGGCGCCACTCGGGCGCGGTGCACGAGCGGCCCAGTTCCGCCATCCGCGGCCGCAGCGGATCGAGCCGTCGTATGTCGAATTCGCCCTCGGTGTAGAGCGCACCCATCCGCCGCGCCCCGGCCGGCGTCAGCACGCGATAGGTGCCGACGACCTCGGACGGCGATCCGCCGAAGGCGGCCGTGCGCACCAGCAGGTGTTCGCACGCATCGTCGAATCGATCCACGTCGATCCCGGGCGGGGTGCCGGGTGGCACCGTTATCCGTGCCCCCATCTCTTCGACGAAGACCCGGTAGCGCAGCCGCTGCGCTGCGCGTACGTCGTCCTGGTCGGATGCCCAGGCCACCTCCAGCGCGGGCGGACGCAGTTGCGCAGGGGCTGCCGCCGGGATGCGTGCCGGACGGGTCGCGGTCGCGGTCGCGAGCATCGTCAGGCCGCTCGCCGCCGCACCGACAGCGCTTCCGTCGGTAAGGGTTCTGCCGGGCGCAGGACGCTGCCCAGCACCGCTTCGAACCGCTCGACCACCGCGTCCCATCCGCAGTCACACGCCGTCGCGCGTGCACGACGGCCGATCGCACGGGCGCGCGAGCGGTCGCTGGCGAGTACCACGGCACCGTCGATGAAGGCGGCGGTGTCTTCATAGGGCGCGAGCAGGCCGTTCTCGCCGGAGCGGATCAGCCTGCCCGCGGCAGCATAGTCGAACGCCACTACGGGCAGCCCGCTCGCCATCGCCTCGGTGGTGACGTTGCCGAAGGTCTCGGTCAGGCTCGGGAACAGGAACAGGTCTGCCGATGCGTAGTGCGCGGCGAGGTCGTCACCGGTACGCTGGCCGGCCATGATGGCGCCCGGGCAGCGTTCGCCGATGCGTGCCCGGAGCTGTCCGTCGCCGACGACTACCAGCCGGGCCCGCGGCACACGCTGGCGGATCCCGTCGAATGCAGCGATCAGCGTATCCAGGTTCTTCTCGGGTGCGAGGCGTCCGACGC
Source organism: Rhodocyclaceae bacterium (assembly GCA_020248265.1). Lineage (NCBI taxonomy): Bacteria > Pseudomonadati > Pseudomonadota > Betaproteobacteria > Rhodocyclales > Rhodocyclaceae > Rhodocyclaceae bacterium. The sequence continues at coordinate 148,548 of JADCHX010000005.1, read as the reverse complement.
TCAGCACGACAGGATCCTCGGCGGCTGCACCCCAGGCCGTGCGCAGTCGCTCGTCGCGGCGGGCGGGATCGAAGCGCACTGTGTCGACGCCACGTGCTACGACAGTGACGTCGCGGAAGCCGCACGCGGCCAGCTCGCTGCGCATCGGTTCGGTGGGCACCATCGTCTGCTGCGTACGGTTGTGGAAGCGTCGCAGGTAGGCCATGATGGCCCAGTGCAGCCAGCCCAGGCCGTAGTGGGTGCTGTAGGCGTGGAAGTTGGTGCGGAACTCGGAGGTCACCGGAAGGCCCAGCGACCGCGCGGCAGACAGCGCCGACCAGCCCAGCGGTCCCTCGGTGGCGATGTGCACCACGTCGGGCCGCTGCCGGGTCCAGGCATCGATGAGACGGCCCTTGCAGGGAGTGCCCATCCGCAGGCCCGGATACAACGGCACCGGCAGGCTGGGCAGCAGCACGTCGTCGGCGTCGGGCGAGACCGCCCCGGCGGCTGGGTCGTGCGGCCGCAGCCGGAAGAGCCGGACCCTGTGGCCGCGGCTGCGCAGCCCGGCGACCATCGAGGCGACCGTGGTTGCCACGCCGTTCACGTCCGGCGGGTAGGTCTCGGTGACGTAGGCCACTCTCAGACTGCGATGCGTCCGTTCGGGCATATCGGGCGACGGCGACCATGGGTTGGTGGCAGGCATGGGGCGGAGCATGACGCCCGATTCCTGCAGTGTGATGACCGATCCGTGTCCGCCGTGAAACGAAAGCGTCACCGAGCCTTCATGCGGGGGGCCCACGATCCAGCCCCGGGGCGGGCGCCCGCGCAGCGGGCCGCCCGCACATGACAACTCGCAGGAGGGCCGGCATGAACGATGTACTCAGGGAACTCGCAACGCAGCGCTGGGATGACCACCGCTTCTATCACCACAGCCGGATCAACCAGTGCCTGCATCTGCTGAGCGCCGTGAGTTTCCTGGTCGCCTACGTTCTGTTGTTCATCGATCCGGCCGCAGCTGCGATCCTCGGCTGGTGCGTGTCGATGACCTCGCGCCAGGCTGGCCACTTCTTCTTCGAGCCGCGCGGCTTCGACGAAGTCAACCGGGTCTCGGACGAATACAAGGAGGCGATCAAGGTCGGCTACAACATCCGCCGCAAGGTGGTGCTGATGGCCGCCTGGCTGCTGGTGCCGGTCGTCCTCTGGCCGTTGTCGGCCGATGACGCGGGAACGGGCGAATTCCTGAACAGCCTCGGGCTGTGGTGGCTTGCCCTGGCGGTGGCCGGTCTGCTGCTGCGCGTCATCCAGCTTTGGTTCAAGCAGAACCTGCTGACCGGCGTCACCTGGGCACTGAAGATCATCACTGATCCGTTCCACGACATCCGCCTGTACTACAAGGCCCCCTGGTACGTGCTGCGCGGCGAGTTCATCGATCCGATGCCGCACGTGCGGCATCGCTGAAAGGAAGCAGGCGCTGGCGCAGGGTCTCGGCCAGCAACTGGCGCCGGATCGACCGGTTGCTCACGGCGGGGCTGTCCCACCACCAGCCCTCTTCCTTCATCTGCACGCAGGCGCGCAGGAACCGGTCGCAGGCCTCGGTGAACTCGGCGTCGCCGTAGTTGAGGCTGAACACCAGGCGACCGGTACCCACCCAGCTCAGCGCCAGCCCATGGAGGCGGAGATAGAACTGCAGCATCCAGTTGTACCGCGACGGCAGCGTGTAGTAGACGGTCCAGATCGACGAAAGATGGGCCACCCGCACCGGTACCCCGGCCTCGGCGAGCCTGTCGTTGAGGATCGCTGCCCGCTGGTCCCAGCGCGCGTCGATGCCCGCGTACATCGCCTGCACTTCGGGCGTGTCGAGTCGGTCGAGGAAGGCCTTCATCGTCCCCATCACATACGGATGGGAGTTGAAGGTGCCGCGTGCGAAGCAGAGGTCGGCCGGCCGCTCCTCGCGGAAGCGCTTCATCAGCGCGCTGCGGCCGCAGACCACGCCCACGGGAAGGCCACCGCCGAGCGTCTTGCCGTAGGTGACCATGTCTGCCCGCACGCCGAAGTATTCCTGCGCGCCACCGGGCGCCAGGCGGAATCCGACGAAGACCTCGTCGAGGATCAGCACGATGCCGTTGGCGTCGCAGGCTGCCCGCAGACGCTGCAGCCACGCGGTGTACTGCGCGCGGTCGAAGCCTGCGCGGCGGCCGCTGTCGAGCAGCGAGGAGTCGCCCGGCGCGCCCTTGTTGGGATGCAGCGCCTGCAGCGGGTTGACCAGCACGCAGGCGATGTCCCTGCGGGTGCGCAGCACCTGCAGCGATCGTTCGTCCATGTCGCGAAGCGTGTAGGTCTCACGCGGCGGCAGCGGGTTGCCCGGCCCGGGCTGCACGTCTTCCCACCAGCCGTGATACGCGCCGCAGAACCGCACCAGGTGCGTCCGCCGCGTGTGGTAGCGGGCCAGGCGCACCGCCTGCATCACGGCCTCGGTGCCCGACATGTGGAACGACACCTCGTCGAGGCCGGAGATCTTCTTCAGGCGCTGCGCGTTCTCGAGCACGCACGGATGGTAGTCGCCCAGGACCGGGCCGATCGCGCGTGCGGTGGCGACGCCCTCGTCGATGCAGGCCTTGTAGAAGTCGTAGCCGAACAGGTTCACGCCGTACGACCCGGTGAGGTCCATCATCGTGTTGCCGTCGATGTCGGTCACGGTCACCCCGGCGGACTCGCGCAGGAAGTGCCCAGCCTGGAGATGCCGGCGCAGGTAGGCCTGGTACTGGAAGGGCACGCGGTAGCGTCCGGTGAACTGCAGGTCGGAGAGCGACTCGGCCGCCTGCAGCGTCATCGCCGAGCCCGAGGGGTAGCGTTGCGCGAACGCGGCGGCCAGCCGTTCGAAGCCGCTGCGGCGGCGCATGACGATGTCCGACGGTGCGGCGTCACTGGCGAAGAACGCATCCTCTGCGTAGGAATAGCCGGGGATCATGCCGGCGACGCGCTTGGCCATGCGGGAATGACCGGCCAGGGAGCGATGCTTGGCGCGCGAGAGCTGCCAGCGCCGCCGCAGTTTCGGGAACGACCATGCGATTGCACAGGATGCTGCTGCCAGGGCTGCAAGGGTTGTCTGCATGGCGGTTTCCATGGTTGGGTTGCCAACGTTTATCAGCATCAATTGACAGTGCCGTGAAAATCTCCCTGATCCGACGATTCTTCGCGCAGGAGGACGTCAACTTCCTGCTCTGCAACCGCGTCCCGCGCCGCCTGCTCACCCTGTGCATGGGCTGGTACAGCCAGGTGACCCAGCCGTGGGTGGTGCGCGTGTCGCTGCGCGCCTGGCAGTGGTTCGGCGACCTGGAACTGGAGGACGCCCGCCGGCGCGATTTCCGGTCGCTGCACGATTGCTTCACGCGGGAACTTGCGCCGGGCGCGCGTCCCGTCGCCGCCGATCCGTCGCTGATGACCAGCCCGTGCGATGCGATCGTGGGTGCCTGCGGTACCGTCGAGGACGGCCTGGTGATCCAGGCCAAGGGCTTCCCGTACGGCATCGACGAACTGTTCGGCGACGCCCGCTCGAGCCTGCCCTTCCACGATGGCACCTATGTCACGCTGCGCCTGACCTCGGGCATGTACCACCGGTTCCACGCGCCCGATGCCTGCACGGTCGAGCATGTCACCTACCTCAGCGGCGATACCTGGAACGTGAATCCGGTCGCGCTGCAGCGCATCGAGCGGCTGTTCTGCCGCAACGAGCGGGCGGTGCTGCGGCTGCGGCTGGACGCCGGTGGCTATCCAGTGGCTCTGGTGCCGGTGGCCGCGATACTGGTCGCCAGCATCCGCCTGCATTTCGCCGACGTGCTGCTGCACCTTCGCTACCGCGGGCCGAACGAGATTCCGTGCGATGCGCGCTTCGCGCGGGGACAGGAGATGGGGTATTTCCAGCACGGCTCGACGATCATCGTGTTCGCACCGCGCGGCTTTGCGCTCTGCGAAGGGGTCGAGCCGGGGCAGCGGATCAGGATGGGCGCCCCGCTGATGGCATTGCCGGTGCTACCGCCTCGCTGATCGTCAGACCGCCCGCGCGCACGCCCGGCAGCGAGGGCACCACGCCCCCCGCAGGCACCGGCAGCGACCGGGCGGCGCGCGGGTATCCATCGGCCGCCATCGAACCGCTGCGCACGATCTCCAGAGATCCGTCTGCATGTTCCACCAGCGCGGTGAGGCTCTCGACCCAGTCGCCGTCGTTGCAGTACAGGATTCCCTCGATCTCTCGGATCTCGGCATGGTGAATATGCCCGCAGACGACGCCATGCACGCCGCGCCGGTGCGCCTCGCGTGCGAGCGCATGCTCGAAATCGCTGACATAGCTCACGGCCCGTTTCACCCGCAGCTTCAGGTAGCTGGACAGGCTCCAGTAGGGCAGACCCAGGCGGGCACGCAGCCGGTTGAACCAGCGGTTGAGCCTGAGGATCAGCGTGTAGGAGGTGTCGCCCAACAGGGCCAGCCATCGGGCGCACTGGACCACGCCGTCGAACAGGTCGCCGTGGGTGATCCACAGCCGCCGCCCGTCGGCGGTCACGTGGACGCAGTCGTCCACCACGTCCACGCCGCCGAAGTTGTGCGCGACGTAGCGCCGGGCGAACTCATCGTGGTTGCCCGGTATGAAGATCACCCGCGTGCCCTTGCGCGCCTTGCGCAGTATCTTCTGGACCACGTCGTTGTGCGCCTGTGGCCAGTACCAGTTGCGGCGCAGTTGCCAGCCGTCGATGATGTCGCCGACCAGGTACAGCGTCTCGCATTCGGTCGTGCGCAGGAAATCGAGCAATGCCGCCGCCTCGCAGCCGGGCGTGCCCAGGTGCAGGTCGGAGATCCACACCGTGCGGTAGGTGCGTTCGTCGGCGGCAGGGGCTTCGCTTCCATTGGGCGGTTCGTGCATGGCTCCGCAATTTACGGAGCCATGATGACGTCGGCATGACGTCCCGGGGAAAGTTCCGCGCTGGCGGCCGTTACAGCAGCTTGCGCACCTCCGATGAGGCGACTACCTGGCCTTCGCGCGCGAACCGTTCGTGGTTGTCGTCGATGTGCGGCAGCCGGTACAGGTAGTTCACCATCACCCCGGCCGACTGCGCGATGCCCTTGGCCGAGGTGTCGGCGAGCCAGTTCAGCCGCTCGAGTCGTGCGCCGTTGGACAGGTGGAAGCGCGCGACCGGGCAATGCGGCCGGTCGCCGGCCTTGGCCTCGGTGAGGTAGTGCGCGACGGTGCGCAGCACGAACGGCTTCAGCAGGTCGGACAGGGACGGGTCGTTGGCACGTGCGACGAAGTCGATCGCACGGGTGAGCGCCGCTGCGCCCAGTGGCTCGTGGAAGGTGGCCTCGAACGTCCTGAGTTCGCGCTCGCGCACGCCCGCGGTGACCGCCGTGTCGTCGGCCTTCCTCAGCCAATTGCGGAAGGCGGGGATCGGCGACAGCGTCGAGAACTGGCGCAGTTGCGGCAGGTCGCGCTGCAGCGCCGACACCACCCGCTTGATCAGGAAGTTGCCGAAGCTCACGCCGCGCAGGCCGACCTGGGTGTTCGAGATCGAATAGAACATCGCGGTGTCGGCCTCGCGCGGATCGAACTCGCGGCGCGTCTCGTCGAGCAGCACCTGCACGTTGTCGGCCAGCCCGCGGGTGAGCGCCACCTCTACGAAGATCAGCGGTTCGAGCGGCATGCGTGGATGGAAGAACGCATGGCACCGGCGGTCGGAGTCCAGCCGGTTGCGCAGGTCGTTCCACGAGCGGATCTCGTGCACCGCCTCGTAGGCGATCAGTTTCTCGAGCAGCGATGCAGGAGAGTCCCAGGTGATGCGCTCGAGCGACAGGAAGCCGACGTCGAACCAGCTCTGCAGCAGCAGTTCGAGGTCGCGGTCGAGCGCGGCCAGCGCCGGCTCGCGCGGCAGGTGGCGCAGCACGTCGGCGCGCAGGTCGACCAGGAACTTGGTGCCGGACGGCAGTGCGTTGAACTGGCGAAGGATCACGTTGCGCCGCGTACGCACCGCCTCGCGCAGTTCGACCTCGGCCAGCGGCTGCGCGCTGCCGCCGATCGAACGCTGCCACTCGGCGACCGCCGCGACGACCCGGGCCGGGTCCGCGCCGAATTCGGTGGAAAGCAGCTTGAGTACATCGAGTCGGCTCGTATCGTCTAGCCGCAGGTAGGTGTCGCCGATCTGCGCGGCGCGGGTGCGTGCCGAGGCCTCGCCGCCGCGCTCGATCGCGCATTCGTTCAGCGTGTCGCGGATTCGGTCGAGGGAGCGTCGGCTCATGCCGCCAGCGCCCGGGTGTCCTGTCCCGTCCACCGAGCGGGCGAGACGCGACCACAGCGAGCGCACCCGGCGCAGGCTGGCGTTGAGCAGCCCGTCCTCGGACCGGGCCGGTGGCTGGTCGGCAGGCACGGCGACCGGGGCGACGGTGGCCGGCTGTGCAAGGGCGGTGTCGCTCGCCACGTCAGGGGCGGCCGCCATGGCAGTTGCCCCGGACACGGGCGGTTCGATTCTGGATCGGGAGGCGATCGGGGGCATGGTACCGGTGGCACAGGTGGATCCGGACGGGCCTGACAGCCTACCCGATTACCGTGGCAAGTTCGCTCAAGTCGACATGAAGTTCGTGCAATGAACCCTTATCGGCAGCGATAACGGATGTTGCAGTCCCGGTTGCCGCCCGCCGGCGGGAACGGATCGCCCGCGGCATGCATCGGTTTTCCGATTCCGGACGGAAACCGGCTATGATTCAGCGGCTTACTGCGCCATGCGAGTCTTCCGATCCATCCCTTCGACTGCCGCGCGTCCGGTTGCACTGACCATCGGCAATTTCGATGGGGTACACCTGGGCCATCGCGAGATGTTGCGTCGCCTGCGCGATGCGGCCGACGCTCGCGGTCTGCCGGCAGCGGTGCTCACGTTCGAGCCGCATCCTCGCGAGTTCTTCGCGCCTGACCGGGCGCCCCTGCGGCTGACCGGGCTGCGCGACAAGCTGCGGCTGCTGTCGGACTGCGGCGTGGACGAGGTTTATGTCTGCCGTTTCGACTATCGGCTGGCCCAGATGCTGCCCGAGGAGTTCATCGAACGCATCCTGGTGCGCGGCCTCGCGGCGCGCTGGGTCCTGATCGGCGACGATTTCCGGTTCGGTGCACGGCGGGCCGGTGACGCCGGCACGATGCGGGCAGCAGCCACACGCCATGCCGGTACCCCTACCGCTTTCGAACTGGAGGGGTTGTCCAGCTTCCTCGTCGACGGCCTGCGCGTGTCGAGCACCGCGGTGCGCGAGGCGCTGTCGGCCGGGGACATGCGGCTGGCCGGCATGCTGCTGGGCGCGCCTTACGCAATCAGCGGGCGCATCGTGCATGGCGACAAGCTCGGCCGCGAACTCGGGTTCCCGACCGCGAACGTCTGGGTGCCGCGGGCGCACCTGCCGCTGGCAGGCATCTTCGCGGTCAGCGTGTCCGGACTGGCCGATCGTCCGTGGCCCGGCGTGGCGAGCCTCGGGGTACGCCCGACGGTGAAGGCGAACGGCCGCACGACCCTCGAGGTCCACCTGTTCGACTTCGCCGGCGATGTCTACGGCAGGCAGGTGAAGGTCGATTTCCTGCACAAGCTGCGCGACGAGGCGAAGTACGACGGGCTGCCGGCACTGATCCGGCAGATCGGTATCGACTGCGAGCAGGCGCGTGCCTGGCTCGCTGCGGCAAACCTGATGTGATGGCGAGATGAGCGAAGAAGATCGGAACGAAGACAAGCGCAGCGACGGCAAGGCTGACTACAAGAAGACGCTGAACCTGCCCGACACGCCGTTCGCGATGCGTGGCGACCTCGCGAAGCGCGAGCCGTCGATGCTGGCCGCCTGGCAGCAGCGCGGCCTGTACCAGCGCATCCGCGAAGCGAGCCGTGGCCGCCCGCGATTCACGCTGCACGACGGCCCGCCCTATGCCAATGGCGACATCCACATCGGGCATGCGGTGAACAAGGTGCTCAAGGATATCGTCGTCAAGAGCCGCACGCTGGCCGGCTTCGATGCGCCGTACGTGCCGGGCTGGGACTGCCACGGCATGCCGATCGAGGTGCAGATCGAGAAGACGCACGGCAAGAACCTGCCGACCGAGCAGACCCAGAAGCTCGCGCGCGCGTATGCGGCCGAGCAGGTCGAGCGCCAGAAGAAGGACTTCATCCGCCTGGGCGTGTTCGGCGACTGGGACAACCCCTACGCGACGATGAATCCGCGCAACGAGGCCGACGAGATCCGTGCCCTGGGTACGTTGCTGCAGAAGGGCTACGTCTACCGCGGGCTGAAGCCGGTCAACTGGTGCTTCGACTGCGGCTCGGCACTGGCCGAGGCCGAGATCGAATACGAAGATCGCACCGATACGGCCGTCGATGTCGGCTTCGCCTTCGCGTCCGCCGAACGCGGCAGGCTGGCATCTGCATTCGGACTGCCGGTCCTGCCCGACAAGCCCGGCCGCATCGTGATCTGGACCACGACCCCCTGGACGCTGCCGGCGAACCAGGCGCTCAACGTGCATCCGGAGTTCTCGTACGCACTGGTCGACACCGGCGATTCGCTGCTGATCCTCGCCGCCGATCGCGTCGAGGCCAACCTCCAGCGTTACGGTCTTGCCGGGCAGGTCATCGCCACGGCCGAGGGCGCGAAGCTCGAGAACATTGCCTTCGCACACCCGTTCGCCGACCGGTTGTCGCCGGTCTACCTCGCCGACTATGTGACGCTCGAGACCGGCACCGGCATCGTGCATGCGGCGCCGGCCTACGGTGTCGAGGACTTCCAGGCATGCCGCCGCTACGGCATGAAGGACGACGGCATCCTCACGCCGGTGATGGGCGACGGCAAGTACGTGTCGACGCTCGAGGCATTCGGCGGCCTGATGATCTGGAAGGCCAACCCGCTGATCGTCGAGCGGCTGCGCGCGAACGGTGCGCTGCTGCACGAGGACCGCAAGCATGTGCACAGCTACATGCACTGCTGGCGCCACAAGACACCGGTGATCCTGCGCGCGACCACGCAGTGGTTCGCGGCGATGGACGAGGCCCCGGGTTACGGTGGTGCCAGGCCCTCCGAGGCGCTGCGCACGACCGCGCTGCGCGGCATCGAGGCGACGCAGTTCTTCCCGGCCTGGGGCAAGGCACGCCTGCACGCGATGATCGCGAACAGGCCCGACTGGACGCTGTCGCGCCAGCGGCAGTGGGGCGTGCCGATGCCCTTCTTCGTGCATCGCGAGACGGGTGCGCTGCATCCGCGCACGCCGGAGCTGCTCGAGGCGGTGGCAAAGGCCGTGGAGCAGGGCGGCATCGAAGCCTGGCAGCGGGTGGATGCCGACGACCTGCTCGGCGCGGATGCGGCGTCGTACGAGAAGATCAAGGACACGCTCGACGTCTGGTTCGATTCAGGCTCCACGCACCAGACGGTGCTCGGCGGTCCGCGCGCGGCGGCCGGCACCCCGGGATCGCATCGGAGCGAGACCGGCTTTCCCGCCGACCTCTACCTCGAGGGCTCGGATCAGCACCGCGGGTGGTTCCACTCCTCGCTGCTGGTGTCGTGCATGATGAACGGCACCCCGCCGTACAAGGCCCTGCTTACCCACGGTTTCGTGGTCGACGGCGCCGGCCGCAAGATGAGCAAGTCGAAGGGCAACGTGGTCGCGCCGCAGCAGGTGGTCGATTCGCTGGGCGCCGACGTGCTCAGGCTCTGGATCGCCGCGACCGATTATTCCGGCGAGCTGTCGATCTCGCAGGAGATCCTCAAGCGCGTCGTCGAGTCGTACCGGCGGGTACGCAACACGATCCGCTTCCTGCTCGCCAATGTCGACGACTTCGATCCTGCGCTGCATGCCGTACCGATGGCGCAGAGGGTCGAGATCGACCGCTACGCCGCAGTGATGCTCGAACGATTGCGCATGGCGGTCGCCGCCGACTACGAGCGCTACGAGTTCCACCTGGGCATGCAGCGGTTGCTCCACTTCTGCTCGGAGGACCTCGGCGCGTTCTACCTGGACATCCTGAAAGACCGGCTGTACACGACTGCGCCCGGCTCGCATGCGCGCCGCTCGGCACAGAGCGCGCTGCACGAGATCGCGCGCACGCTGCTGCAGCTGTTCGCGCCGGTGCTCACCTTCACCGCCGATGAAGCCTGGGCGGTGCTGGCGCGCGATCCGGCGTCGACGGTGTTCACGACGACATGGTCGCCGGCTGCGGATACGCCGGATGATCCGTCGCTCGAAGCGCGCTGGGCATCGGTGCGCGAGGTGCGGGCGCTCGTGCTGAAGGAGCTCGAAGCGCTGCGTACCGCCGGCAGCATCGGTTCCGGCCTGGCGGCCGAAGTCGAGGTGCATGTGGCTGGCGCCGCCCACGATGCGCTTGCCGCGCTCGGCGAAGACCTGCGCTTCGTGTTCATCACCTCGGCCGCCAGGGTCGTGCGTGCCGCCGACGGGGCCTTGCCGACCGTGGCTGCGGTGCCGAGTACCGGGGCGAAGTGCGCCCGCTGCTGGCATTACCGCAGCGACATCGGCAGCGATGCCGGGTATCCCGATGTCTGCAGCCGCTGCGCCGGCAACCTGGCCGGCACAGGAGAAATCCGTGTCCATGCCTGAAGCCGGCGGCTGGCGCGGCCGCATCGGCGCTGCCCTGTCGCGCTGGACGCTGAAGGACTGGCTCGGCAGTGCCTTCGCGCTGGTTGTCGTCGACCAGATCGCGAAGGTGCTGGCGCTGCAATGGCTGGGTACCGGGCACGTGGTCGAGGTCACGCCGTTCTTCAACCTGGTGCTGGTCTACAACCCGGGGGCGGCATTCAGCTTCCTGGCGGGGGCATCGGGATGGCAGCGCGAGTTCTTCGTCGGCGTGGCGCTGGTCGCCTCGGGCTGGATCACCTGGATGCTCCACCGCTACCCCGGCCGCATACTGTTCTGCGCTGCGTTGACGCTCATCCTCGGCGGCGCGGTCGGAAACCTGATCGACCGGCTGTGGCTGGGTGCGGTGATCGACTTTCTCGATTTCCATGTGCTCGGCTATCACTGGCCCGCGTTCAATGTCGCCGATTCCGCGATCAGCATCGGAGCCGTCCTGCTGGTCTGGGATGCCTTCCAGCCCGTGGACGACGCACGGGAGTCGGGCGGCTCCGCCGCAACCGGCGGCGCGGCCTCGGACACCGGGGCACCGAAGCTATAATCGCATTCCCGAGGCGAAGGAGTCCCGAACGTGTCCAAGCAGGTCATCCTGGCCAATCCGCGCGGCTTCTGCGCCGGCGTCGACAGAGCGATCGAGATCGTCGAGCAGGCGCTGGTCGCGCACGGGGCACCGGTCTACGTGCGGCACGAGGTCGTGCACAACAAGTATGTCGTCGACGACCTGCGTACCAAGGGTGCGGTGTTCATCGAAGACCTCGAGTCCGTGCCGCGCGGCAGTACCGTCGTATTCAGCGCACACGGAGTTTCGCTCGAGGTCCGGCAGGAAGCGGAGCTACTCGGCCTGAACGTCTTCGATGCCACCTGCCCGCTCGTCACGAAGGTGCATGTCGAGGTGGCCAAGATGCGCGCACAGGGCCGCGAGATCGTGATGATCGGCCATCGCGGCCATCCCGAGGTCGAGGGCACCATGGGGCAGGCCGACGGAGGCATGCACCTCGTCGAATCGGTCGAGGACGTCGCGCGGCTGTCGGTCGTCGATCCGGACAATCTCGCCTATGTCACCCAGACAACGCTGTCCGTGGACGATGCGCGCGGTATCACGCTGGCGCTCGCGGCGCGTTTCCCGAAGATCATCGGCCCGAAGAAAGACGACATCTGCTACGCGACCCAGAACCGGCAGGACGCGGTGAAGAAGCTGTCGGCGGACTGCGACCTGATGATCGTCGTCGGCTCGCCCAACAGTTCCAACTCGAACCGCCTGCGCGAGGTGGCTGCCAATGCCGGGATCCCTGCCTATCTCGTCGACCGGGCCAGTGAAGTGCAGGCCGAGTGGCTGGTCGGTCGTGAGCGTATCGGCGTCACTGCCGGTGCTTCGGCGCCCGAAGTGCTGGTCAGGGAAGTGGTCGAACGCCTGCGTTCGTTCGGCGGCGTCGAACTGATCGAACAGACTGGCATCCAAGAGCACGTCACCTTCCCGCTGCCGAAGAACCTGACGCTGGCGGCCGACGCTGCCCGGACCACGCGGCGCTGATCGATATCGATCGGCGCTGAGCCCCACCCGGCACCGCCTCGCCACTCGCAACTGCAGACCGCGCGGTATTGCCCGCGCGGTCTGCCTGGTGGTCAGATCTGCGGCTCGGTGTACCAGTACACGCGCGTGGCGGTCCCCAGCGTAGCCTGCTGCTGGCTGAACAACCTGGCGTCGGCCGCGGCCACGAAGAACACCCGGCGCGCCGCGGCGGTACTGCCCGGCAGCACGATCAACTGGCCACTCGAGCCGTAGCCCCGGTTGACGAAGTTCGAGTAGTACCGTGTCATGCCGGTCGTCGGTGCCGGGATCACGTAGGCCCCGAGCAGATCCAGTTCGTTCAACCGGCTCTGTCCGGGGGGCACGCAGGCGTTCACCTGCGCGATCGGCGTATAGCTGCCGAATCGGATCCTTCCGAAGAACACCGTCGGTTCACTGGTCACCTTCTCACCCGTATCGAGCACGCGATACCACCCCTTCGCGGCGGGGTTGCCGATCAGGGCGCTGTCGGTGGTACCCGCTTCGGTCGAACCCAGGTCGATGAGATCGCCTGCCAGAAGCGAAACGACCGAGGTGGATGTCGCATACAGGCCGTAATCCGGATCCTTGATCATCGCGATCACGTCGGTGGATGTGGCCTTGAGCGGGTGTTCGCGATTGCCGGTGCCGACGATCACCGCGTCGTAGCGTACGCCGAGCCGCAGTTGCTTGACCGCCGCCGGCGGGAAGAAGATACGCCGGTCAGTGGGCAAGGTGGTCGCGAGCGTAGCCAGCAGCCTGCCGCTCCAGAGGCTCTTGTCGGCATTGCCGATGTCGAATCGCCAGACCTGGCCACCCATGTCACCGACGTAGATCCGGTCGAGATAGCTGTTTCCGTCCATGTCGGTGTCCAGTGCGGCAAGGTCGGACGGAATGCTGAACGACATGCTCCCGCCCGTCACCAGCGGGTTCGCGCTGCTGAACGACGCCTCCAGGCTACCCGTGCGGGCGTTCGCCACGAATACGGCACGCCCCATCGTATCTGCAGCCGTCGTCGGCCGGTTGTCCTGGTTCGGATCGTAGCCGCCGCCGAACAGAAGCACCGGGTCTGAGACCGCGCGTACCCGGCCAACGGTCGGGGTCGACCAGCTCTGGCCGAGTTGCGCGTAGGCGGTCGACGCGCTGCAGCTGCTCGCGCCGCAGATCTGCGTCGGCGTGATCTTCCACATGAAGCGCGGCGCGTTGACGTCGGTGATATCCAGTGCGTAGTACGCGCGTCCGCCGCGCCGCAGTCCGAAGAAGAGCCAGACCGAATCGGTACCGTCGACCACTCCGTTCTTGTTTGCGTCGTTGATCTGTACGACTGGCGAGCCATCGGCGACGTAGATCTGTTCGCCAGTTGCGTTGGCCATCAGCGCCGCGAGCTGCGGCAGAGCCTCCTCGACGAGGAAGGTCCACTTCTCGGCCCCGGTGTTGGCGTCCACCGCATGGATGTAGCCCGTGCTCGACGCGTAGTAGAGATACTGCGTCGGCGGCGTCACGCCGGGGTTGTAGGTGACCAGCGCCGGGCGCGAATGTTGCACATCGCCGTGCGCCCACGACCGCCATGCGGTGCAGGCCGTCGTGGTGCTGGCGTCTGCACACGCCGCGTCTCCCGGGTTGCCGCCGAGTGCCCAGTTCAGGATCGTGGAACGCTGGGTATCGCTCATCGCTGCATTGCCGAGCAGTGTCTTGGTCAGATCGGTATTGCCCTCGGAGACTGCGTTGCTCGAATGGGTGAGGTCCGCGTTGGTACCGGTCGACAGGCGCGTGTAGACCTTGCGCGTCGACGGGTTGTAGCCGCTGGTGTTGATCAACTGGTATCCGGTACCGCCGCTGTCCGGCTTGCCGGCATCGGTCAGCGTCGACGGGCCCCAGAAGCTGGAGGCATTCGGATCCACCGTGACGCTTTGGATGCCGGTGGCCGGATCCGTCTCTATCTTCTCGATATTCTTCGTGTTCACGCCGGACAGCACGGTCTGGCCGATCAGGCACAGGTCGGTGATGCCCGGTCCGCAGACGCCGGGTTCCGCGAGCGGATCCCCGAGCATGAATTTCTTGACCGTGCCGGTCCACGCCTGGGTGATCGAAGCCCTGAAGAACGACAGGTACACGTCGGTCGAGTTAGTGGTGCGGTTGAGCGCCGAGATCGGTACCGTCGGCGCGGAGACCGTCGGGTTCCAGTCGCGGATGGATACCAGTGCTGCGAGCAGCGCCGCCTTCAGCCCGGCGCTGTCCTCGGCCACGTAGTACTGTCCGCCGGATTTCTGTGCCGCATTCTGGAGAACCGGCGAACTCGCGCCGGCGAAGCCGATGGTATAGGTGACCGCCGACTGCCTGCCCTCTATCCGGTCGGTAGTCGTCTCGCCAGCGAAATTGATCGCGCCGGGACTGATGTCCGCGCGCGACATGAAGTAGGCCAGTTCGTCCAGCCAGACGTAGCCTCCATCGGCCGAGGTACCAGCGAGGTCCGTCGGCCCGAACGGCGTAGCCGCGCTGACCTCGAATTGTTGCGAGGTGGTGTCCGAGTTTGTCTCATCGGGAACGGTTCGCGGCGAGACGATCCCTTGGGGACCGGTCCAGGTCATGTTCTTCACGCCGCGGCTCGGCGAGCCCGACAGCGTGTTCGCCGCGGAATCATCCTCGGGGCCGCCGTCGGTGATCAGGATGATGTAGTTCTTCTGGCAGCCAGCCGGCGCGGTGGTGGTGGGGTTGTTCAGCATCGGCGAACGGTAGACGCCGATCGACGGGCAATCCGCCGAGATCGCCGTGCATACGGCGGTCGTGTCGCGTCCCTGTGTCACCGTGCCGCCACCCAGTGCGGTGGCCGTGCTGGTTCCCCACTGCGGGGTGCGCCCGGCGTAGTAGAGGTAGGCCTCGTACAACGCTTCGGTCATGGGCGTACGCGCCGAGGCGGTAGTGGCGAGGATGGCGCTGGCCAGCGCAGCGCGGTTCGCGAAGTCGGGATCGGACGTGCTGGAGCCCATCCGGCGCATCGCAAACGCGACGTTCGCACCATCGCTGTTCAGCGTGCTGCTGGTACGGTTGAACACCATCAGCCCGAGGCGCATGCCGTCGGTGGTCTGCGCCAGGTCGGTGAGTGCGCCCTTGGCGATCTGCAAGCGGGTCTTGCGACCGATCGGATGGCCGTTCGGGCCCTTCGGACCGAACTTCCAGTTCAGGTAGTTGACGGAATAGACATCGATGTTCTTCGTGCTGTCCGCGGCGATCGCTTCGGACGCCGCCGTCGAGTAGGAGGCGGTGGCGTTGCTGCCTGGCGACGAACTGGTGTTCCAGGCAGTGTCGAAGGTACGCGCTGCCGCCCGCATGTAGCTGCCGCTGGGGTTGCCGGTCGGTTCGTCCGCCTTGCAATCGTGGATCATGTTGATCTGCCGGTCCGCAGCGCTGTTAGGTGCTGCGTAGTTGTAGACCCTGTAGAACCGATTGGTACCCGCGCTGCCACCGATACACTGAGTGTTAGTGGTCGTCACGGACGGGCACGAAGTGACGTTGTTGGTCGTAGGGCAGGGGAGCCCGTAGCGCCCGCCGCAGGTCTGGTCGGTATTGGCATTGACGTTGCAACCGCCGGTGGCGCTGCCGCCTACCACGTTGGCATAGGCCGTGCCGCGGATGGAGACGGATGCCGTTGCCACGATCGAGCAGTTGGCCGTGGACGGACCGGTCGTACTCCGGTTGTCACCCGTGCTGACCGTAGTCGGCACCGTGGTCTCGTTTCCCTGGCAGGTGCCGCCATACCAGTAGGTGTTGGCGGTGATCGCATTGGTGCAGCCCTGTGTCGCGTAGGAGGCGACGAACGGCTGGGGTTGGGGGCCGGTCACGTTGCTCTGGCTGATGCCGTTGACGGTCGCGGTCGTGCCGCCGGCGGTGCAGCTCGCGGTCGAACCGTTCTCCTGGCAGCTGCCGCCGTAGTGGTACCAGCCCTGGCCTTCGACGAAGACGCCGGTGCGTCCAACCCACGAGCAGGCGTTTACCGTGACCGACTGACGCCCGCTCCATGCGCAGCTGTTGCGGTTCACGCTGAAGAAGTTGTTGGTGGTCGTGAATCCACAGTTCGCAGGGGTTGCCGGGCAGCCGACGCTAAACGGATCGGAGCACGCACCGAGCGTGTTATTGGTGCAGCTGCCACCGCGCCAGCGGGTCGTTCCGGAGGCGTCGACCTCGCTCAGTGTGGGGGCGCTGAAGGTGCAGGTACGCGTCTGGGTGGCCGATCGGTTGGTACACGCCACCGTACCCGAGGGCACATTGATGCAGTTGAGCGACGCCGGGCCGGTGGCCGGATCGCACGCGACAGGCGTGGTGCTGCCGTAGCCTGCAGGGTTCATGCTGTTGATGTAGCCCTGCAGTCCGGTGACCATGCCGAAGGCAGGGGCGGGCATGTTGTCCCGGGTGCCCTTGATCGCGCTGAGCCGCTCGTCCGATTCCAGCAGCGAGTAGCCGTAGAGCAATCGCAGTACGGTGAGCTGGGGCGCGGTCCAGCTGAAGGTTGGCGCAACAGTGGCTGGCGCGACAGCGGGATAAAAGGGCGAGTTGAGGGCCCCCAGGGTGACGAAAGGGTGGAACTCGGTCCCGGCCATGTCTGCCTTCAGGTCCGTCCATCCGGCATGGCTGGTGGTGGCGCGCACGCGGATCGGCAGGCCGACACTTCCGAGCGGACTGCCCCCGATGTTGTCGCGGGCTGCGGCACCGGTCGGCGTGTTGAGCGGCGCAACCGACGAGTCGAGGTATCCGCGGGCATAGCCCGCTGTGTTGATGCTGCTGCCGGGATAGGCACTGTTGTTGACCGTGTCCAGCGCCAGCCAGCGCTCGTAGCGTGCCCACTGCTGGTTGGCGAAAAATCCGGCGTTGCGTGCATAGGCCGTCGGCGCGAACACGGTCGACGGCATGATCTCGGCCAGGCTGGTCGAGCACTGGTTGTAGAGGGTGTAGTCGTAGTCCGTCGTCCCCCAGGGATTGGGCACGGGTGCAAAGGTGATGCCGCCACGAGTCCCGGCGACGAAGGCGCGCGAGCCACGGAAGCGGTTGAAGCTGATCGAGCGCAGCCGCGCGTCGCTCAGGCTGGTGGTCGCGGGGCTCTGCGCCGGGACCCAGTAGAGCCACGACGGGTCGTTGTAGTTGCGCCATGTGTTCCGCGGGCCCGGATCGCCTGTCTCGGTGGCGTTCGCGTAGGTGCGCGCGGCATCCCACAGGGCGCGTCGCTGGTCGAGCGTGTTGCCTGCCCAGGTGCCCCAGGGGCTGAACGGGGTGGCCGGCGCAGCGGCGGTCGAGATACGGGACGCGTTCTCGATCGTGACTTCGGAGTTGCTGATCGCGGCAATGTCGTTCCACAGATACTCGACATGCGAGTCGTACTCGCCCGGATACTCGCGCCATGGCTCGGGTATGTTCATCGAGTCCGAGGTGTCGAGCACCACCAGCACGTTCGGTTCCGCCGTCGACGCGCTCGGGGAGGTCGCCAGGAAGATGTCGGTGTCGCGCGCGAACGCAGGCGAGAAAGCGCCGAGCGGGTTCGCAAGGGTCACGATCAGCACCCACGCCAGCATCTTTCGGATTCGAAGGGTCGTCGTCATTTGAGGCCTCAATGCGATCTGTGGATGCCGGGTCAGCAGGAGCCGGGGGGGGCGGTTGCTTCGGTGCCCTGGTGCACCGTCGAGCGGCCGCCGCGGTTGACGGTGGCGGTCGCCGCGATGTCGAACTGCACCGACTGCAGGCCGCCCGAACCCATCTGGGTGCCGAAGGTGTTCGCCGGAGCGCAGCCGAGCTGGGTCACGACCAGGTTCACGGTGCTGTCGTTGAGTACCGTGGCGGGAAAGATCGCACCACCGGCGGCTGCCGCCAGGGCAAGGAAGCCGGGCGCGAACCGGCCCTGGTTCGCATCGACGAAGTCGGCTATCGCCACTTCGGCATTGGCCAGGTTGACCGACAGCGTCTCGGTGCTGCCGCTGATGCGAAGCTGGAGAATCGACGTGCGCATCGTCCCCAGTACCAGAATGGTCATCACCGCCATCAGGATCAGGCTGACCACGAGCGCGGCGCCCTGTTCCGACCGCCTGGCCGGGTAGTGGGTCTGGACCATCTCAGCCTCCCCGTCGTTGTGCGACGTTGCGCACCTGGAAGTTCTGCGTGAACACGCGGCGGCGGAACGCGCAGTCGACATTCACCGTGCAGTTGAAATCGGACACGCCATCGCCGTCGAGGTCGTAGCGTTTGCCGGTATCGTCATGGCCGATGCTGGCGCGTGTGTCGCGCACCAGCACCGACACGCGCACCACCACCACGGTGGTCCATTCGACGCCGACAGGCGTGGCCGTGAACCGGTCCGGCACGCCGTCGGCGTTCGCATCGACGCCGTACAGGAAGTTCACCCGTTCCACACCCTGTACCAGCGGGCGCTCGACCATGTTCAAGCCCTCGAGTTCCTGCCTGACCAGCGTGGGTACCGGACGGCCGTCGTCATCTGTGGCAAGGCAGCCGGGCGGCGTCGCGGTGCGGCTGCACGGACGAACGTAATACAGGTGGGCCTGGTACTCGAAGATCGGTGCGTCCGCACCGCCGAACAGGGTGCGATGCACCCCACTTGCGCGCAGCGTGCCGTAATTGCTGCCCTGGAACAGGATCGCGCCGCTGGCGTTGCCCTGCACATAGACGCGGCCGGCCACGAACGCGGCGTCGGTCAGGTTGCCGTCGGCGTTCGGATCGGCCAGGCGCTCGCCAGTGGCCAGACGCACCGCGAGTACCTGCAGCTGACCTGTCTGGAAATTGCTCGCGAGCACGCAGGGCAAAGTCGCGTTGACGTTGGCTGGCGTCAACCCGGTGAAGCCCACCATCGGCACGATCGTGTCGAATGCCCAGTTCGCCAGGGGCGGATTGCTGGCCGAGCCGCAATCGATGGCCGTGTTGACTGCGCCGGCCGTGGCGTCGACCGTCGTGGCCGCGTTGCCGATGCCGTAGAAACCGGCGTGCCGGATCGAATCGCCGAGGTAGGCCAGGGCGGTCATGCCGTTCTCCTGAAGTCGGGCGAAGTCATCCTGCGACTGGTAGCTGCGCGACGTACCCATGATCAGCACCATCAGTCCCAGGGTCAGGACCAGCGCGATGGTGATACCGATCATGACCTCGACCAGCGACAGACCGCGCTGTCTTGCGAGTATCGCCATGGTCATACCCTCACGTCGAGCGACACGACGCGCCGCCGTGTCTCGGTGCCGTACAGGCCGTTGCCGCAGGTCGACGTGACCGGTGCGACGGTCTCGTCCCTGCCTTGCCAGGCTACCGTCACCCGGTAGGTCGCCTGGGTGCTCGGGCCGACGGCTGCGACCACGATTTCGATGCAGCCCCGGGCATTCGTTGCGCCGCCGGTCCGGGCGCTGTCAGCGGCGAAGAATTCGGTCGTACCCTGGAGCAGACCGTCCCAGTAGGCCGCGTCGTACGCGGCGAGTACGTCCGGCGTGCAGGTGGCTACCGCGCAGTTCGTAATCGCGCCGGTCACAAGATCGTTGAAGCGGGTGCCTGCGCCCAGTGGCGTGGCGACCGGCGCAGCGGCCACATAATCGGCTGCGCGCGCCCGGTTCGCCAGGATCTTCTCGAGCATGTCGTTCGCCAGGGTGATCGCCTGCTGGCGCTGGTAGGCCTCGAAGGACGCCCGTTGACCCTTGACGATCAGCTGCGCCAGGCCCAGCAGGCCTATGGCGACCAGTGTCAGGGACACGAGGATCTCGATCAGCGTGAAGCCGCCGGCACGCCCGCGAGGGACGCGGTGGGCACCGTGGGCACGACGAGCGCGAGGGATTACTGGATTTTCGAACATGATGTAGCTTACGTCCTGACATGGCGATTTCCGAGTGGTGCAGCCGTTTGCCCCGACGAACGGAAGACCGCGCTGGACGGGCGGCGCACACGCTCTGAATGGGGGATGTGCCCGGGCATCAACGACCGGATTCGAGGTACCAGTAGACCCGCTGCGGTACCCCGACCACTGCTACCTGGACGAAGGTCGCCGCCGGGGTGGTGAACAGGAAGCCGACTCTGCCGTCAGGCAGCAGGATCAGCTGTCCGCTGGGCAGGAAGTTCCGCGACCAGACTCCGTCGATATAGGCCTGGCGGCTGCTGTTTCCCGGCAGCAGGGTGAGCGAGGCGTCCAGGGCTGCATAACCGAAGATGCGACTGGTGAACGACGGCATGCATCTCGATACCAGGCTCGGGAAACCCATCGCCGCCGCACTGCCGTAGACAGGCGCAAGCACGACGTTCTGGAACACCGTCGGCGCCTCGGTCACCTTTGCCGTCGCCGGCAACAGGCGGGCCCAGCCACTGACGGCGCTGCCGGGCGCAGCCGAGGCTGTCGAGTCGTCGTCGTATGCCAGCTTGAGAAAGTCGGGATCGGTGTACAGGATGGGCGGGCTGGCGGACAGCGTCGAGCCGTGATCGCGGTCGATCAGCATCGCGAGGATGTCGACCGTCGACTGCTTGAACGGATGTTCACGATCGCCCGTGCCCAGATAGATTGCGTCGAACCGGCTGCCGCCTGCGGACTGCGGTACCACCGCGAACGGGAACAGGATCTTGCGGTTCGGGACAGGGCCGGTCGAGAGCTTCGCGATGAGCTTGCCCGTCCAGTTCGCCGGGTCTGCATCCGAGATCTGGAAGCGGAATACGTTGGCCGCGGTGTCGCCGATGTATACCCGGTCGATCAGGCCGTCGCCGTTGGTGTCCAGCGCCGTCGGCTCGGCCGCGACGCTGTGGGTCATCGCGCCCGATGGCGCACCGTTCACCAGCGTGTTGCCGCTGTCGAAACGACGGATCGGGACGCCTGTGACGAGGTCCACGATGTAGAACGCGCGGCCCATGGTGTCCGCCGCCGAGACCGGCTCGTTGTCCTGGTTCGGATCGTAACCGCCACCGAACATCACGACCGGGTTGGTCACGCCCCGGACCCGGCCGACCACGGGCGCCGACCAGGTCTGGCCGAGTTCCGCGTACAGCGGCTCGCTCGAACAGGTGCCGGTGCACCGCTGGCCGCCGCCACTGGCCGTGATCTTCCAGAGGAAGACCGGCGCCGAGAGGTTCGTCACGTCGATCGCGTACTGCGTGCGGCCACCGCGCCGCAAGCCGAAGGTGACAATCACCTGGTCGCCCGCCTCCACGATGCCGTTGCCGTTGACATCCTTCACGTGGACCGCAGGTGCACCGTCGGCGACCTGGATCTGCTCGCCGTTGCCGTTGGACAGCAGGGCGCCGAGCTGCGGCAGCGCTTCCTCGACCATGAACGCCCAGCGCTCGCGGCCGGTATTGCCGTCCACCGCATGCAGGAGCCCGGTGTTGCTCAGGTAGAACAGGAACTGCTGCGGCGGACTGGTCGCGGTGTTGTAGTACACGAACGCCGGCTTGGAATGCAGTACGGCGGCATGGGGCCAGTCGGCCCACTGGTCGCAGGGCAGCCAGTAGGACACGCCATTGCACTGGGGCACCGTCATGTCGCCGCCGCGGATCCAGTTCAGCAGCCGGTAGCGGCCGACGGTGTCGGCCGCGCCCAGCGCCAGCATGGCATTGGTGATGTTCGCATTGCCGCCCGTGACCGCGTTCGCCGGGTTGGTCAGGTCGGTGGCAGACACCGATGAAAGCTTCGTGTAGACGCTGCGGGTACCGCTGCCATTGGCCGTGCCCGGCACCACGGCCGGCGCGGACGCCTTCAGCTGGTAGCCGGTGCCGCCGCGCGCCGGGTCGCGGCCGTCGATCTCGGTGGTCGGGTTCCAGTAGCTCACCGCCAGCGTGCTGATCAGCCGCTCGAACACGCCGGTCGTGCCGATCTGCCCGGACACCTCGATGTTCCTGCTTCCGCCTGGCAACGTGGTCTGGCCGATCAGGCAGAAGGTGACCGGGTTACCCTGTGGATCGTTACCGCATTCGGCTCCGGTGGTACCGATGCCGTACTTGCGTACCGAGCCCCGCCACGAGACCGTTGCGCTCGGCTCGAAGAAAGCCATGTATACCTCTAGTGCGGTCTGCGCCCGGTTGTAGGCGGAGATCGGTACCGTGGCCGCGGCCAGCGTGCCCGTGAAGCCGGTGATGCTGGTGACCGCCTGCTGCAGCCGGCGGCGCAGATCCTGCGCGTCCTGCGCTTCGTAGTAGATGCCGTCGCCCCGGACCGCGGCCTGCTGCACGACCGGCGACGATGTTCCGCGGAAGCCGATGGTGTAGGTGGTGATCCCCTGCGCGCCTGGCAGCGCGTCGCCGCCGTTGTCGCCCGGGAAGATGCGCGCCCCCGGGCTCATGTCGGCGTTGCGCATGAAGTAGGACAGTTCGTCCAGCCACAGGTAGCCGCCGTCGAATGCGGTCGATGCCTGGTCGCGCAAGCCGTAGGGCTGCCCGGTGAGTGCGTTCTCGAACTGCTGGCTCCTGGTGGCCGGGTTGAATGCGTCGACACCCTGTACCGGCGAGAAGGTGCCGACGGGGTTGGGCGAAGCGTTGACGTAGGCGAGGTTGCGCACGCCGCGGCTGCCGGGCAGCGTGTTGGCAGACCAGTCGTCCTCCGGCATGCCGTTGGCGATCATCACCACGAAGTTCTTCTGACAGGACGCAGGCGCGGCCGTCGACGGACTGGACAGCATCGGCGAGCGGTAGACGCCGAGCGACGGGCACTCCGCCGAGATCGCTGTGCACACAGCGGTGGTGTCGCGGCCCTGGGTCACCGTACCGCCGATCAGTGCGACCGATGTCTCGGTTCCCCAGTGCGGTGTGCGGCCCGCGAAGTACAGCATCGCCTCGTACAATGTTTCGGTCAGTGGCGTGCGCGAGGACGCGACGACGTTGTTGATCGCGCTCACCAGCGCCGCGCGGTTGGCAAAGTCGGGGTCGGCGCTGTCCGTGCCCATCCGGCGCATGGCGTGGGCGATGTTGCCGCCGTCATTGGTCAGGTCGCTGCGCGTGCGGTTGGTGACCATCAGTCCGAAGCGCACGCCGTTGGTGCCGTTGACCAGGTCTGAGAGGGCCGCCTTGGTGCTGGTGAGGCGTGTCGCGCGGCCGATCGGATGGCCGTTCGGGCCGCGTGGACCGAACTTCCAGTTCAGGTAGTTCGCGGCGTAGGTGTCGATCGGTGGCACGCTCGCCGACGGGTTGGTCGATGCGTAGGCGGCCGAGGTGTTGGCGGCATTGCTGACCGTGCGGTTCCATTCGGCGCCGAAGGTGCGGTCGGTGCGCAGCGACAGGAAGCCGTTGAAGTTCGCCGCCGTGCCGTTGTCGGCCTGGCAGTCGTGCACGAGATAGCCCGCGAAGCGCGCGCGGTTGACCACGGCGAAGTCCGTGCTCGGCGGCGTCTCGAAGCGGCCCTCCGGTGCACAGGCGCGGCCATGCTGGCAGGGCAATCCCTCCCGGGTCACGCAGTCGATATCCCCGACCGCGAGGCTGGCCGGGCCGCAGCCTTCGCCCTGGCCGGTCGCCGTGCTGCCGATAGCGCTGTCGACGCGGTCGAGAACGCGCAGGTTCACCGTGATCGTCGCGCCGACCACCGAAGTGGCTGCGACAGCCGACAGGTTCAGCGTGCGCCGGTCTGCACCGGTCACCGATTCGATCCGCGCGCGCAGGTTGGCGCCCGCGGGCCCGGCCCCCGGGATGTTGATCCGCTGGCCCGCCCAGAACGCGTTGTTGCGGCTGATCGTGAGTTGCGCGGAGCCGGCGGCGATGCTTCCGGTCGCGATCGATGTCGAGAAGTAGGCGGGCAGGCCGGTCACCCTCCACCAGTCGGTACTGGCGATGTCGCGGTTGCCGCGCAGCGCGGCAAACTTCACCTGCGGAAGCGGCGTCGAACCGGCGACGGCAACGCCGTACTGCTGCAGTACCGGCACGAGCGGATTCTGCGCTGCGTAGCCGGGAAAGCTCGCGAAGGCATCCTCGACCAGGTGGCCGACGCCCGACCACCAGAAGTTGTAGCCGCCGAGGTCGGCGCGCGGCAGGGCCCATCCGGAGCGGGAATCGCCGGGGTTCACCTGCCCCGGGATGCCGTTGTCCACCAGCATGCGGATCGGCGCACCGTAGCTGCCGGGATGCTGGAACAGGTTGCGCGCGCCGTTGCCGAAGGCTGCGAAGCCGCGATCGCCGTTGCCCGGGTTCACCGAGGGGAAGAGGTTGTCGGGGCCGGCCCACCAAGGCCAGTAGTCCGGACCACTGTCCATCCTGAGGTTCGGCGCCGCAGTGTCGTTGTCTGCATAGCCGGCGCGCGGCGCGATCCGGGCTTCGATGGCACCGGTGCCTGACTGGCTGTCGATCGTACGGGTACCCCAGGTCGCGGGCTGGTCGGTCGCGGGATACGACGACACCATCGCGTTGTCGAGGTCGAGGAAGGGTTCCCAGCGCAGCCACGACTGGTTGAGGAACCGGCCCGCGTTGCGCGCGTGGGTCGACGGTGCGAACACGGTCGAGGGCATCAGGTTCGGGTGTGATGCCTGGCACTGGTTCCGGTTCAGCCAGCTGTCGGTACTCGCGCTGTTGCCGTTGTCGACGAAACGCATGCCGCCGCGGACGCCGCCGATCATGCGGGTGCCGCCGGCGAACTTGTTGAAAGAGACCGACCACAGCAGTGGTGAATCCTCCGGCGTTCCGGCCGGTGCCCACCAGACCCAGTTCGGGTCGCCCGTCCAGACACGGGGAAAGAGAGGTGCGGTCGATGGTACTTCGCGTCCCCCGCCGTAGTTGCGGTACAGGAAGCGCGCCCCGGGATCGCCTGGCAGGGCCTTGTCGAACACGGTGGACCGATAGGCGGCCAGCATCAGTTGCAGTCGTTCCTGCACGGTCGAGCCTGCCCAGTTGCCCCAGGGGCTGGTCGGGTTCGGCGGCTGCGCCATCAGCGAGATGCCGCCAGTCTGTCTGTTGGCGATCGGATGGCCGGGCAGTTCGCCGACCTGGTCCGGGATCGCCCAGTCGATGCCGGTGGAGAGATTGTTCGGGTAGATCAGGTTCGGATCCGCCCAGAGGTATTCCACGTGCGAATCGTACGGGCCGGGATACTCTCGCCACGGTTCTGCGATGTTCATCCGGTCGTCGGTGCCCAGCACGATCAGGATGTTCGGCTCCACCGCACCCGGTGAGCCGGCTGACAGGTAGATGGCGGTATCGCGTACCGCGGTGTTCGACACGACCTGCGCCACCGCCGGCACGGGATTCGCCAGGGCTGCGATCAGCAGCCATGCGAACGCTCGTTTCAGTGTGTGATGCGATCGCATGTTCATGGCGAGTCGTATCCGGCTCGAGGCCGGGGAGCGGTTCGGTTCAGCAGCTTGCGGAGAACGCCATCACGCCCTGGTTCACCGAGGCCGTGCCGCCGAGCAGGCTGCTCGAGATGCCACGGATGTTGAAGGTGCTCACGAACAGCGCGTTCTGCCGGCCGACGTTGGCGTACTGGTTGCCGGGAATGGTGCCCGATGCGCACTGGATCTGCGTCGCGGTGAGGGTCACCGCACCCCCGTCGATGGGCGGCAGTGAATAGTCCGGTGCGCCAGGCGCCGGTGCGACCAGCGCCAGGAAGCCGGGGGCGAAGCGCCCGTTGTTGACATTGAGGAAGTGACTGACCGCAAGCTCCGCATTCGCGAGCGTCTCCTGGGCCACCTGGTTCGCACCGCCGATGCGCAGCTCCTGTATCGAGGTACGCAGCATCGAGATCACGAGCAGGGTCATCACGGCCAGCATGATCAGGCCGACGACCAGTACCGCGCCGCGCTGGCGGGAGGCTCGCGCCGTCCCCGGTACGTACGGCACATGCCGGGCCACTGCGGCGCCTGCGGTGGACATCCGGGGTTCTTCGAGGGCAGGGCGCATGTCAGTTCACCCGGCCCGGCGCATCGCAACGTTACGTACCTGGAAGGTCTGCTGGAACACGTGGCGCCGGTAGGCGCAGTCATTGACCACCTTCGGCGAGCATGCGAACGGCATCGACAGTCCGGAGGTCAGGTCGTACTGCTTGCCCGAATCGTCGTGGCCGATGTTCGGGCTGCTCGATCGCACCAGGACCGACACCCGTACCGTGACCACCCGTGACCACTGCGCCGGCGTGGCGGGATCGAGAACATAGGTGTCCGGGATGCCGTCCCAGGTACGGGTCGGGTCGTTGTTCACGTTGTCGATGCCGTAGACGAATCCGATGCGCTCGACGCCGGGCACCAGCGCCAGTTCGGTCATCGTACGCCCGACCAGTTGCTGGCGCACGAGTGTCGGGATCGGGAAGCCACCGTCGTCGGTGGTCGCGCAGGCGGGCGGGCTGATCGGGCGGCTGCAGGGTCGCAGGTAATAGACATGCGCCTGGTACTCGAAGATCGGCGCATCCACCAGGGTGCCGTTGGCATTGGTCACGCGGGCGCTCTCGCCGGCGGCCTTGAGCGCGGTGAAGCGGGCTGCGCCGCCGCGGAAGATCAGGCCGCGTGCCGGGTCGGCCTGCGCGTACAGGCGGTCGTTGTCGAACGCCGCGTCGCTAAGGTCGCCCGGCGTGGCGGTATCGGGCACCTGCGAGCCGTTCGATCCGCGCGTCACCAGGATCTGGTGGTTCGGGTAGTCGAGGAAGTTCTGCGCAAGGATGCACGGGAAGGTCGCGTTGACGGTGGCAGATGTGAGCCCGATACGTCCCGAGAGCGGCTGGCCGACCTGCAGCGCCCAGTTGGTCGCCGGCGGATTGGTTCCCGAGCCGCAGTCGGCCAGCGTATCGACTTCCTGTCCCCCAGCGGGCGCGAGGGCCGGGAGCGAGACGCTGGTGCCGCCGCCGGGCGATCCGTTCCAGCCGTAGAAGCCGGCGAGGCGAAGGCTGTCGCCGATGTAGCGCAGGGCTTCCACGCCGCCTTCCTGCATGCGCGCGAATTCGTCCTGTACCTTGAAACCGCGCGAGGTGCCGCTCATCATCACCAGCAGCCCGAGAGTGAGGAAAAGCCCGATGGTCATTCCCACCAGCAGTTCGACCAGCGACAAACCCCGCTGCGCCCGGACGACGGCGCAGCGGGCAGGCGAGGCCCGATCGGCCGGGACTGCCGGCGCGGGCGCACTGGCGATCAGGGACATGGAATCTGCACCATCACGTCGAGCGTGACGACCCGGCGCAGCGACTCGTTGCCGTACCGGCCACTGCCGCAGGTCGAGGTTGTCGGCGCGGTGGTCGGGTCGCGTCCCTGCCAGGCAACGCTGACCGTGTAGCGCTGGCCGAAGAAGAAGCGGCCCGCGGGGGTCGCGGGTGCGGCCGGGCAGGTGCCGATCGCCGCGCCCGTGGGTGCCACGCAGCCGGCGGCGCCCGGTATGCCGCCGACGCGCAGGCCGCCGGTGGGGTCCGACACGCCAGCGCCGGAAAGCGCGCCGTCCCAGAGCGCGACGTCGTATGCGACCGTCTCGGCCGGCGTGCAGGTATTGTTGCCGCAGTTGCGGATGCCGGCTCCGACCTCGGCAAACCGGACACCCGACCCCAGGGGCGCGGTGAGCGGTGCTGCGGTCGCGTATCCGGCTGCGAGCCCGTGGTTCGAACGGATGCGCTCGGCGATGTCGTTGGCCAAAGACAGGGCCTGCTGGCGCTGGAATGCTTCGAACGAGGCCCGCTGGCCCTTGGCCATCAGCCCGGCCAGTCCGAGCAGGCCGAACGTCACTACCACCAGGGTGATCATTACCTCGAGCAGGGTGAAGCCGCGTCTCAGCAATCTGGCGCCGCGTTGTTCTGGTTGACGGCGGTGACGCGCCCGACCAGTCCGAACATCAGCCTGCGGGTGCGCGAGTTCGCCGCACCGGTGCTGTCGTCGGTGATCGTCATGCCGTCGTTCGCGCCGATCGCCGACGCGCGGACGACCTGCCCGCGCGGCCCGAAGATGATCGTGTTCGCGAAATCGGCTACCGCCGAGCAGATGCGCACCTGCCCGCCGACCGCCTGTTGCACCTTCAGCATTTCCCCGGCGTCCACCGAATTGTTCGCGTTGAGGTCTGCGAACATGCACCAGCCATCGCGCCATGCCGTCCCGGCCACCGTACAGTTGCCGAAGCCGGCCCGTGCGATGACCACGCGACCGCTGTAGCGCACGGCTTCGGACCGGGCGAGGGCGAAGTCGCCGAGCATGTCGGAGGCGATCGAGCGGACTCGCTGTTCCCGGATGAAGTCCTGGAAGTTCGGCAGACCGGCTGCGAGCAGGACCACTGCGATCGTCAACACGACCAGAAGCTCGATCAGGGTGAAGCCGCGCCGCGCCGGCACGCCGAGGGGGCGCTGGCCGGTGACGTGGGCAGCCCGGCAGATGGCGGCAGGGGAGGCGTATCGGGTGGCAGGGATCATCGCGGCGCAGCCGGGCTCACCACGGCAGGTCCGTGCCGGCTTCGAACGTGCCGTTGGTGTTGATGTCCCGCCAGCGCCGGCCAGTCGAGTCGATGCACAGCCCGCCGTCGGAAGCCGCGGCGATCGGACCGCCGGCGCGCGGCTGCAGGCAGGCAATGTAGCCGACAGGCGGCCCGGCGACGGCGGTGATGTTGGGTTGGTCGTAGCGCAGGTCGGTCGCGGTGCTGGGCTCCGGGAAGGCCATCGGCAACTGGTTGGCGCCGGTTCCGAGCCCAGTGGCATAGGCGCCGCGCCGGTCGTTGAAGAACTGTTCCTGGCGCTGCGCGAAATCCTGCAGCCACTGCTGACCTTCGGAGCGGAAGCCGCGGATGACATAGTTGACATACGAGGGGTAGGCGAACGCTGCCATGATGCCGATGATGACCACCACGATCATCAGTTCGACGAGCGTGAACCCGCGAGCAGCGCGGAACGCTCGCGGTCGGCTCGGCGTGCCTGCCCCCGAGCGAGGCACGCCGTGGGCGATGGAAAAGGTCTGTCGGTTCATCGTTATCCCCCAATGGTTCGACATGTTATCGATGACCGGGGCGCGTCTGCCAATGACGGCAGACGAGCGGCACCGTTCAGCGTCTGAGTGGTTCCCGCGCGGCACCGCTGCCGTGGACAACTTGTGGAAAAGCGGGCGCCGGGGATGTATTTCACGGGGCGGGGCCGGCGCGGCAGGTCTTGCCGGGACAGGTTCTAGGCCATGATGGCGAACCGATCAACAGTCACGCCAGTGCTGACTTTAGCCGATGCCAGCCCTTTCGTCGCGCCGGCGGGGCACGCGGGACGGGACATCCGGTTGCCGCATTGCTATCATTAGGCCCTCGGAAATCGCCAGGGCGGTCAGCAGTGCTGATGTAGCTCAGTTGGTAGAGCAACTGATTCGTAATCAGTAGGTCGGAGGTTCGATTCCTCTCATCAGCACCATTCCCCCGCGGCGGCGGTGCCCGGTTTCCTCGATCCGCAGCGTTCCCGGTCCCGGCGTCGGGCGTCCAGGGTCACCGTCCACGGTCAGCGCGGGCGGGTGATTCCCGGCGTCTGCGCGACGTAGCGCCGGATGCCATCGAGGATCGACTGCGCGATGCGCTCCTGCTGGTTCTCGTCGGCCAGTCGCTGTTCTTCCTGCGGATTCGAGATGAAAGCGGTCTCGACCAGGATGGACGGGATGTCCGGTGCCTTCAGCACGGCGAAACCGGCCTGCTCGACCTGCTTGCGATGCAGTCGGTCGAGTCGCCCCAGTTCGCCCAGCACGCTGCGGCCCAGGCGCAGGCTGTCGTTGATGGTCGCGGTCTGCGACAGGTCGAGCAGGGTCTGCTTCAGGAGGGGGTCGGACACGTTCAGGTTCACGCCGCCGATCAGGTCGGCTGCGTTCTCGCGCGAGGCCAGCCAGCGCGCCGCGACCGAGGTCGCGCCCGACAGCGAGAGCGCATACACCGAAGCCCCGCGCGCCGTGGGCTGCATCCAGGCGTCGGCGTGGATCGACACGAACAGATCGGCCTTCAATGCGCGCGCCTTCACGACGCGCATCTGCAGCGGCACGAAATAGTCGCCATCGCGCACCAGGTGTGCGCGCATGCCGGGCTGGGCGTCGATCAGCCGCGCGAGCCGTCGACTGATTGCCAGCACGACGTCTTTCTCGCGCAGCCCGGTCGGGCCGATCGCGCCCGGATCCTCGCCGCCATGGCCGGGGTCGATCGCGATCACCAGCGGGCGCGTGCCGGGTGGCAGTCGGGTGTTTCGTGCCGACGGGTCTGGTCCCTGTGACGCGAATGCGCCGGGTGGACCGCCGACGGGGGCCTTTGCCCCTGTCGCGGCCGGGGCGGCTGCGCCGGTCTCTGCCGCCACCGGGGGGGCGGTGACAGTGCCCGCTGCCACCGATGGCGCGGGCGTCGTTCCGGCGGGCATGCCGGCGGCCGGGCCGCCCGGCACGGTCCCGGCGGCGGCCGCAGGACCGCCTGTTGCCGCTGCCGGGCGGGATGCGGGCTCCGACAGGCCCGCCACCCGCTGCCGCTCGAGGAAGGCCGCGACCGGGTCGCGCGCATTGGCCGGGAACAGGTCGAGCACGATCCGGTGTCCGAACTCGCCGATGGGCTTGAGCGCGAAAGCCTGCGGCGCAACGTCCTCTTTCACGTCGAACACCACGCGGATCACGTTGGGCTTGAAGCGCCCGACCCGGGCCTGCCGGATCAGCGGGTCGTCGACGCTCACCGCGCCACCGATCTTCGCCAGTGCCGGCCCGATGTCGATGCCGTCGAGTTCCAGTACCACGCGGTCTGGGTCGCGTACCAGGAACAGGCGCCAGGTGACCTCGCGCGGCGACTCGAAGGTGACACGGGTGGAATCGGGCGCCGGCCAGACGCGCACGGCGGTTACCTGCGCGTGTGCACTCGCCGCGGCCAGCAACAGCGCAACGCAGGGCAGGACCACCTGGAAAAGGACGCACAGGAGGGCCGCTGGCAACGCAGGCAGCCGCTGCAGCTGCTTCATGCGGGCGGCTCCGTGGCCGTGCCGCGCACCTGCAGCGCCGTGAGCAGTGCATCGCCACGTGCGCCGTGCGCCGTGAGGGTCGCCCTGCGAGCATCGCCTTCGACGGCGATGTCGATCCGCAGGTCCGGCGGCGGCAGCAGCGGTGCTGCGCGCTCCGGCCACTCGATCAGCGACACCGTGTCGCCACCGAGATACTCATCGAAGCCGGCGTCGCTCCATTCGGCGGCGTTCTCGAACCGGTAGAGGTCGAGGTGGGCGAGTTCCAGCCCGCCCGCGCGATAGGGCTCGACCAGCGTGAAGGTCGGGCTGCGAACCCGCCCGCGCTCGCCGAGCGTGCGCAGCAGCGTACGTACCAGCGTCGTCTTTCCAGCCCCGAGCGGCCCGCACAGGTGGATCGACAGTCCCGGCGCCAGCAGTGGCGCGAGCGCGGCGCCGAGCGCTGCCGTCGCTGCCTCGTCGGCAAGCACGCGTGTTAACGTCGATGGCATCGCTTGGGGCGCGCGCGGCGTCCGGACGGATTGTGTCGCCAGGGTGGCATTCGATGGCAGGAGCAGATTCCGGCAATCACGAGGGCAAGCCCGAGGGCCTGGAGGCGCTGGTGCGGTCGATCCGTGCATGGGCGGGCGAGCTCGGATTCCAGCACACCGCAGTTGCCGCTCTGGATGTGTCTGCCGCCGGGCCGCGCCTGATCGAATGGCTCGAACAGGGTTTCCATGGCGAGCTGGATTATATGGCACGCCATGCAGCGCTTCGCCTCGATCCGCAGAAACTGGTGCCGGGCGCGGTGCGTTCGATCAGCGTGAGAATGGACTACTGGCCCGCCGCCGCCCAGGATGCGCAGACCGTGCTCGCGGATCCGGCGCTCGCCTACGTGTCGCGCTATGCGCTGGGCCGCGACTACCACAAGGTTCTGCGCGCCCGGCTCGCGAAACTCGCTGCGCGCATCGGCGACGCGGCCGGGCCGCACGGCTGCCGGGTGTTCACCGACAGCGCGCCGGTGATGGAGGTCGAACTGGCCGCAGCAGCCGGGCTGGGCTGGCGCGGCAAGCACACGCTGCTGCTCGACCGCGAACGGGGGTCGTGGTTCTTCCTCGGCGAGATCTTCACCGACCTGCCGCTGCCGGTGGACGCCCCGGTGAGCAGCCATTGCGGCAGTTGCACGCGTTGCATCGACGCCTGTCCGACGGGCGCGATCGTCGCCCCCTACCGGCTGGACGCGCGCCGCTGCATTTCCTACCTGACCATCGAACTGAAGGGCGCGATCCCCGAGGCACTGCGTGCGCCGATCGGCAACCGGGTCTACGGCTGCGACGATTGTCAGCTCTGCTGCCCGTGGAACCGGTATGCAAAGCCTTCGGCCGAGGATGCATTCGTGGTGCGCCACGGCCTGGACCGTGCCTCGCTGGTGGAACTGTTCGGCTGGACCGCGGCCGAGTTCGAGCAGCGGATGGCCGGCAGTGCGATCCGCCGCATCGGCCACGAACGATGGTCGCGCAACCTTGCCGTGGGGCTGGGCAACGCACCGACGACGCCGGAGGTGGTCGCGGCGCTGCAGCGGCGCGTGGACGATCCGTCGGCGCTGGTGCGCGAGCACGTTGGCTGGGCGCTGGCCCGGCATGGCGCTGCCGGGGCAGTGGCCACCAGGATCGACTGACCGCCTGGGCGCGTGTTGATCGCGCAGGCGGTCAGGCCTCCTCGGGTGCGCGTGCGTCGGCATCGGACCAGAGGCGGTCTACCGCCTCGACCCAGTGTTCCACCGGCAGGTCGCAGCCGGACTGCAGATGGCCGAGACAGCCGATGTTTGCCGTCAGTATCGATCGCGGGGCGCCCGACTCGAGCGCCTCGACCTTGCGCGCCAGCAACTGCCGCGACAGGTCGGGCTGCAGGATCGAGTAGGTGCCCGCCGAGCCGCAGCAGAGGTGGGCATCCGGGACATCCGTCAGTTCCAGTCCGAGGGCGGTCAGCATGGGCTCGACCACGCCGCGCAGTCGCAATGCGTGCTGCAGCGTGCACGGTGCATGGAACGCGACGCGCTGGCCGGGCGCCGTGCGTGGCGGCACGGGAGCGCCGGGGCGCGCGAGTTCGGCTGCCACCACCTCGGACAGGTCACGCGAAAGCGCGGTGACCCGGGCCGCGCGCGCTGCGTAGGCCGGGTCGTCGGCGAGCAACTGGCCGTACTCCCTGACCATTGCGGTGCATCCGCTGGCGGTGACGACGATCGCTTCGGCGCCAGCTTCGATGGCCGGCCACCAGGCATCGATGTTGCGGCGCATCTGGACGAGTGCCTCGGCCGGGGCGTTCAGGTGGTGCGTGACCGCGCCACAGCAGCCCGCGTCGGTGGCGGGTACCAGCGACACCCCGAGCCGGTCGAGCACCCGTGTCGCGGCGGCGTTGATACCGGGGGCGATCGAGGGCTGCACGCAGCCCTTGAGCACGAGCATGCGCCGTGCATGGCGCGGTGCAGGGCGCCGTCCGGCGCTGCGCTGCGGCGGCACCTTGCGCGCGAGCGCCGCCGGCAGCATCGGCTTGAGGACACGCGCGGCGCGCAGCAGCGGGCCGAACAGTGCCGGCCGCGGCAGCACGGAGCGCAAGGCCAGGCGCAGCAGCCGGTCGGTGCCGGTGCGCGGGACCTGTTCTTCTACGACATGGCGGCCGATGTCGACGAGCCTGCCGTAGCGCACGCCGGATGGACAGGTGGTCTCGCACGAACGGCAGGTGAGGCAGCGGTCGAGGTGATCGCGCGTCTTCGACGTCGCCGGCGATCCTTCGAGCACCTGCTTGATCAGGTAGATGCGGCCACGGGGTCCGTCCAGCTCGTCGCCGACCAGCTGGTAGGTCGGGCAGGTCGCGGTGCAGAAGCCGCAGTGCACGCACGAGCGCAGGATCGACTCGGCTTCCGTGCCTTGCGGCGTGTCGCGGATGAATTCGGCGAGGCTGGTCTGCATGTCAGAGTCCCGGGTACAGACGGCCGTGGTTGAACACGCCGGCCGGATCGAACTCGGCCTTCAGGCGCTGGTGGATGCGCAGCAGGGCGGGCTCGAGCGGGGCGAAGCAGCCGGGCTGCGCGCCCTGCGCGGCGGCCGATCGGCCTCGGCGGAACAGCGTTGCATGTCCGCCGGCCTCGCGTGCCGCTGCGCGCAGCGTGTCGGCCGGCTGCGCCGAGCGTACCCAGCGCAGCGCACCACCCCATTCCAGCAGTTGCGCCGCCGGTTCTTCGCCACCGGGCACGAGCGGCGGTGCCGTCGACGGAACCGACATCCGCCACAGCGGCTGATCGCTCGCGAAGAACGGTGCCGTCTGTTCGCGCAGCTCGCGCCAGAAGGTGGCGGCGTCCTCCGCTTCCAGCGGGTCGCCGCCCAGGGCGTGGCGCGCCGCGCGCAACGCCGCGGCGGCACCGGACAGGCGCAGGTGCAGCGTGCCGCCCGCCCAGGCCGAGGCGGACACCGGCAGCGGCTGTCCGGCCCAGCGGTTCAGCCGTTCGAGCGCCTCGTGCTGTGCGATGTCGTCGAAGCGCAGCGTGGCTTCGGCCACCGGTACCGGCACGACCTTCAGCGACACTTCCGTGATCACGCCGAGGATGCCGAGCGAGCCTGCCAGCAGCCGGCTCACATCGTAGCCGGCAACGTTCTTGATCACCTGGCCGCCGAACACGAGGTGCTGGCCGCGACCGTTGAGCAGCTTTGCGCCGAGCACGAAGTCGCGGATGCTGCCCGCACTGGCCCGCCGGGGGCCGGACAGGCCGGCAGCGACGCAGCCGCCGATCGTCGCGCCCTGGCCGAAGTGCGGCGGTTCGCAGGCGAGCATCTGGCCGTGTGCGGCCAGCGTGGTCTCCAGTTCCGTCAGTGGCGTGCCGCAGCGCGCGGTGACCACGAGTTCGCTCGGGTCGTAGGCGACGATGCCCGCATGGCCACGGGTATCGAGTACCGATGCCTTGTCGCCCGACGGCGCTTCGCCATACCAGTCCTTCGTCCCGCCGCCACGTATGTGCAGGCGCTGCCTGCCCTCGAAGGCAGCGCGCACCTGGTCGATCAATGCGTCGGCCATCTCAGAACCTGTCCAGCCCGGGGTGCGGCAGTGCGCCGCCGTGGACCTTCATCCGCCCGTACTCGGCGCAGCGGTGCAGGGTCGGGATGCACTTGCCCGGGTTGAGCAGCCCGGGCGGATCGAATGCGCGTTTCACGCCGAAGAACTGCTCGCGCTCGTCGGCCGGGAACTGCACGCACATCTGGTTGATCTTCTCGATGCCGACGCCGTGTTCCCCGGTCACCGTGCCGCCGAGGCGGACGCACAGCTCCAGGATGTCGGCGCCGAACGCCTCGGCGCGCGCGAGCGACGACGGGTCGTTGGCATCGAACAGGATGAGCGGATGCAGGTTGCCGTCCCCGGCGTGGAACACGTTCGGACAGCGCATGTCGTACTTCGTTTCCATCTGCTGGATCGCGCGCAGCATCTCGCCCAGCCGCCGGCGCGGGATGGTGCCGTCCATGCAGTAGTAATCGGGCGATACGCGGCCGGCCGCCGGGAAGGCGTTCTTGCGCCCGGCCCAGAAGCGCAGCCGTTCGCTTTCCGAGGCGGACACCCGCAATCCGGTGGCACCGGCTGTGCGCAGGACCTCGGACATGTGCGCGATTTCTTCCTCGACCTCTTCCGGCGTGCCGTCGGCCTCGCAGAGCAGGATCGCCGCGGCGTCGAGGTCGTAGCCGGCGTTGGCGAACGGTTCGACCATGCGCGTGGCGGGCTGGTCCATCATCTCGAGCCCGGCCGGAATGATGCCGGCGGCGATCAGCTTCGCCACCGCATCGCCGGCGACGCCGACGTCGCCGAAACTTGCCATGATGCAGCGGGCGAGCTGGGGCCGCGGGATCAGCTTCACCGTCACCTCGGTCGTGATCGCGAGCATGCCCTCGCTGCCGATCAGTACCGCCAGCAGGTCCAGGCCCGGGCTGTCGAGCGCGCCGCCGCCGAACTCGACCACCTCGCCGTCGATGGTGACTGCCCGCACGCGCAGCACGTTGTGCACGGTCAGGCCGTACTTGAGGCAGTGCACGCCGCCGGAATTCTCAGCGACGTTGCCACCGATCGAACAGGCGATCTGGCTGGACGGATCGGGCGCGTAGTAGAGCCCGTACCTGGCGGCCGCCTCGGAGATCGCGAGGTTGCGTACCCCCGGCTGCACCCGGGCGGTGCGTGCCAGCGGGTCGATCGACAGGATGCGGCTCATCTTCGCGGTGGACAGCAGCACGCCCTGCGCATGCGGCGTCGCGCCACCGGACAGGCCGGTGCCCGCCCCGCGGGGCACGATGGGCACGCCCGCTTCCCGACATATCTGCACCACCGCGAGCAGTTCCGCTTCGGTCGACGGCAGCACCGTGGCCAGCGGCAACTGGCGGAACAGCGTCAGGCCGTCGCATTCGTACGGGCGCTGCGCCTCGTCGGTGTGCAGGACCGATCCGTCGGGCAGCAATGCACGCAGCCGACGGAGCAGTGCTTCCCGGTCGATCGCGGCTGCCGTCATCGTATCCATCGAACGTCGTCCCCGGTCTTGGCTCTCAGGTTTCAGGTCGCAGCGTCGACCAGGATCGCCCTGAAGTCGTTCACATTGGTGTGCGTCGGCCCGGTCACGACAGTGTCATCCAGGCGCTCGAAGAACGTGTGTGCGTCATTGTCGGCCAGCATCGCGGCCGCGTCGATGCCCATGTGTCGTGCCCGTGCCCAGGTGTCCGGGGCGATCAGCGCTCCGGCCGCCGGTCCGGCGCCATCGATGCCATCGGTGTCGGCGGCGATCGCATGCACGCCAGCCTGGCCGCGCAGCGAGCAGGCCAGCGCGAGCAGGAACTCGACGTTGCGTCCGCCACGGCCGCCCCCGCGTACCGTCACGGTCGTCTCGCCGCCGGACAGCAGGACGCAGCGCGGCGGCAGTGGCTGGCCGTGCCGCACCACCTGGCGCGCGGTTGCGCCGAGCACGCGTGCGACCTCCCTGGCCTCGCCTTCGATCGCGTCGCCGAGGATCAGCGGCGTGTAGCCGGCGTCGCGTGCCACCGATGCGGCGGCCTCGAGGGCATCTTGCGGACGCGCGACCAGCCGGGTGGTGGCGTTCGCCAGCCGTGGATCGCCGGGCTTGGGCGTCTCGGCCTCCGGCGTGCCCAGGAAGGCCAGCGCGCTCGCCGGCTGGTCCAGCCCGTACGTGGCCAGTACCCGCAGTGCGTCGGCGCGGGTCGTGCTGTCGCCGACCGTCGGGCCGGAGGCGATGATCTCCAGCGCATCGCCGGGCACATCCGAGATCGCGAGCGTGGCGATGCGCGCCGGATGGCAGGCCAGTGCCAGGCGTCCGCCCTTGACGCGCGACAGGTGCTTGCGCACGCAGTTCATCTCGCCGATGTCCGCGCCCGACTGCAGCAGCACCCGGGACAGTGCCTGCTTGTCCGCCAGTGGCACGGACGCAGGCGGGCAGGCGAGCAGCGCCGAGCCGCCGCCGGAGATCAGGCAGACGACCAGATCGCGCGCATCCAGCCCCGACACGAGGTCGAGCAGGCGGGCGGTGGCTGCCACGCCGGCCTCGTCCGGTACCGGGTGCGCCGCCTCGACCACCTCGATCTTCCGGCACGGCAGCGCGTGCCCGTAGCGGGTGATCACCATCCCCTCGATCCGGTCGAGGTCGGCCGCCCACGCAGCCTCGACCGCCCGGGCCATCGACGCTGACGCTTTGCCGGCGCCGATGACGATCGTGCGGCCGCCGCCCTCGCGCGCGGGCAGCGGCGGCAGCGCGGGACCGACGCAGTGCATCGGATCGGCAGCCGCGACCGCCGCGCGGAACATCGCCAGCAGCAGCTCGCGTTGCGCGCTCATCGGTGCTTCAGCCGACCGTCTTGCCGGCCAGCGCTTCGAGCGCCCGCACCATCGCCGAGTGGTCCCACTTCGAGCCGCCCAGCCCGCCGCAGGCATTGAACAGCTCCTGTGCGGTGGCCGTGTTCGGCAGGCTCATGCCCATCGCGCGCGCACCGGCCAGCGCCAGCGAGAGATCCTTCTGGTGCAGTTCGATACGGAAGCCCGGGTCGAACGTGCGCTTGACCATCCGCTCGCCGTGGACCTCGAGCACGCGCGAGGCGGCGAAGCCACCCATCAGTGCCTCGCGGACCTTGGCCGGATCGGCGCCAGCCTTTGCCGCGAACAGCAGCGCCTCGCCGACCGCCTCGATGTTGAGCGCGACGATGATCTGGTTGCACACCTTGCAGGTCTGGCCGTCGCCGACACCGCCGACCAGGGTGATGTTCTTCCCCATCAGCGCGAACAGCGGCTTCACCCGTTCGAACACGTCAGGCTTCGCACCGACCATGATCGTGAGCGAGGCGGCCTTGGCACCCACCTCGCCGCCGGATACCGGCGCATCGACATACTCGCACCCCAGCGATTCGATGCGCGCGGCGAAGCACTTGGTCTCTATCGGCGAGATGGAACTCATGTCGATTACCACCTTGCCCTTCGACAGCCCTGCGGCGACGCCCGCCTCGCCGAACAGCACGCGCTCGACGTCTGGCGTGTCGGGCACCATCGTGATCACGATGTCGGCTGCACGCGCCACTTCGGTTGCATTCGGGCAGGCCTTGCCGCCGGCGGCGGTGAGTTCCGCCGGCACGCCGCTGCGGCTGTGCAGGAACAGGCTGTGGCCGCCCTTGATCAGGTTGAGTGCCATCGGCCTGCCCATGATGCCCAGTCCCACGAATCCGATGTTCGCCATGTTGCCGTTCTCCCTCGTTGTTCAGGTCCGGCCTGCGCCGGTGGTCATCCGCGCAGCCAGCCGAGGCTGGCTTCCGTGCCGGCGCTCGGCCGGTATTCCGCGCTCATCCATCCCGTGTAGCCGAGCCGGTCGACATGGCCGAACAGGAAGGGAAAGTTGATCTCGCCGGTGCCGGGTTCATGCCGTCCGGGCGTATCTGCGAACTGCATGTGCGCGATGCGCGGCAGCAGGCGTTCGATGGTCGGGGCGAGGTCGCCCTCCATCACCTGCATGTGGTAGACGTCGTACTGCAGGTAGAGGTTGTCGCTGCCCGCTTCGTCGAACAGTTCGATCGCCTGCGCCGAACGGGTCAGGTAGAAGCCGGGCATGTCGCGATCGTTGATCGGCTCCGACAGCATGCGTACCCCGTGCGCGGCCGCCGTGCCGGCGGCATAGCGCAGGTTTTCGACGAAGGTCTCGCGCACCTGCAGCGGATCGGCGCCGTGCGGTGGCATGCCGGCCAGGCAGTTCACCTGGCTGCAGCCCAGTGCGGCCGCGTACTCCAGTGCAAGTCCGACGCTGTCCCGGAACTCCGCGACCCGGCCCGGATGGGCGGCGATCCCCCGTTCGCCCGCTTCCCAGTCGCCGGCCGGCAGGTTGAACAGCACCTGCGTCAACCGGTGCTCTTCGAGCAGGGCGGCGATACGTGCCGCGGGCAGCGCATACGGAAAGAAGTATTCGACGCCGGCGAACCCGGCCGCGGCGGCGCGCGCAAAGCGCTGCTCGAAGGGTACCTCGTGGAACAGGAAGGACAGGTTCGCGGCGAAGCGGGGCATGGGCGGGATTCCGCGCGTGTGGACGGCAAGGGGTGCGGGTGGGATTGTAGCCCCGGCCCTATAATCGTCGGCACGTGCTTCCTGCCCACATCCGTCCGAAAGGCTCGACCCGATGTTCACCGGTACCGAACGCTACATCGCCACCGACGACCTGAAGATGGCGGTGAATGCCGCGGTCACCCTGCAGCGGCCGTTGCTGATCAAGGGCGAACCCGGCACCGGCAAGACCATGCTGGCCGAGGAGGTCGCCGGAGCGCTCGGTCGTCCGCTGTTCGAATGGCATGTGAAGTCGACCACCAAGGCCCAGCACGGCCTGTACGAGTACGACGCGGTATCGCGCCTGCGCGACTCGCAACTCGGCGAGGCGAAGGTCGCCGACATTTCGAACTACATCGTGCGCGGCAAGCTGTGGGAGGCGTTCGAGTGCGCCGAGCCGTCGGTCGTACTGATCGACGAGATCGACAAGGCCGACATCGAGTTCCCGAACGACCTGCTGCGCGAACTCGACCGGATGGAGTTCTACGTCCACGAGACGCGGCAACTGGTGCGCGCGACGCACCGGCCGCTGATCATCATCACCAGCAACAATGAGAAGGAACTGCCCGACGCCTTCCTGCGCCGCTGCTTCTTCCACTACATCCGCTTCCCCGATCGCGACACCATGGCGCAGATCGTCGACGTGCACTTCCCCGGCATCAAGCAGGCCCTGGTGCGCGAGGCGATGGAGGCCTTCTTCGAGCTGCGCGAGGTACCTGGCCTGAAGAAGAAGCCGTCGACATCGGAACTGCTCGACTGGCTGAAGCTGCTGATGGCCGAGGACATCCCCGCCGAGGCGCTGCGCAGCAACGACAACGGCAAGATCCTGCCGCCGCTGCATGGCGCGCTGCTGAAGAACGAGCAGGACGTCCACCTGTTCGAGCGGCTGATCTTCATGTCGCGGCGCAAGGGCTGACCGCAGGCGCGCGATGCTGATCGACTTCCTGTTCGAGCTGAAGAAGGCCGGGCTGCCGGTGTCGCTGCGCGAGTTCCTCACGCTGATCGAAGGCCTGCAGCGCCATGTGGCCTGGGGCAGCATGGACGACTTCTACTACTTTGCCCGTACCGCGCTGGTGAAGGACGAATCGAACCTCGACCGCTTCGACCGCGTGTTCGGCGCGTACTTCAAGGGGGTGATGTCGCAGGCGCCCGACCTGCGCACCGCCATCCCTGACGAATGGCTGCGCAGGCAGGCCGAGAAGCTGCTGACCGACGAAGAGAAGAAGCTGATCGAATCCCTCGGTGGCTGGGACAAGCTGATGGAGACGCTCAGGCAGCGCCTGGAGGAGCAGAAGGGCCGCCATCAGGGCGGTTCGAAATGGGTCGGCACCGCCGGCACCAGCCCGTTCGGCGCATACGGCTACAACCCCGAGGGCGTGCGCATCGGCCAGCATGAATCGCGCAACCGCCGGGCGGTGAAGGTCTGGGACCGGCGCGAGTTCCGCAACTTCGATTCCGATGTCGAACTGGGCACGCGCAACATCAAGGTCGCGCTGCGCCGGCTGCGCCGCTTCGCGCGCGAGGGCGCCGCAGAGGAACTCGACCTGGACGACACGATCCGCTCGACCGCGCGCAATGCCGGCTGGCTCGACCTGAAGCTGGTGCCCGAACGGCACAACGCGGTGAAGGTGCTGCTGTTCCTGGATGTCGGCGGCTCGATGGACGACTACATCCGCGTGGTCGAGGAACTGTTCTCGGCCGCGCGCGGCGAGTTCAAGCACCTCGAGTACTTCTACTTCCACAACTTCGTCTACGAGTCGGTATGGAAGGACAACCGGCGCCGCTTCGACGAGCGAAGCCGGCTGATGGACGTGTTGCACAAGTTCGGCAACGACTACAAGCTGGTGATCGTCGGCGACGCGACGATGAGCCCGTACGAGATCCTGCTCGCCGGTGGCAGCGTCGAGCACAACAACGACGAGCCGGGTGCTGTCTGGTTGCAGCGGCTGCTCGACGTGTACAGCCACGCCGCATGGATCAATCCTCAGCCGGAGTCGCGCTGGGAGTACCACGAGTCCATTGCGCTCACCCGCAAGCTGATGGGCGAGCGGATGTTTCCGCTCAGCCTCGAGGGCCTTGAGCGCGCGATGCGTTCCCTCGCCCGCTGACCCGGGCCAGTGCGGCGGTGGAAGACCCTGCGGGTGCGCCGCCGAGGAAACGCGCAGCGAACCCGGCAGCCGGCAGCGGGCGGCTGAACAGGTAGCCCTGGTACTCGTCGCAGCCCATCGTGCGCAGGATGGCCAGCTGTTCCGGCGTTTCGACCCCCTCGGCGACCACGCGCAGCTGCATGTGGTGTCCGATCGACACCACGGCGGCCGTGATGGCGGAATCGTCCGGGTCCTCGACGATGTCTCGCACGAAGGTCCGGTCGATTTTCAGCGCGTCGATCGGGAACTTCTTCAGGTAGGCGAGCGACGAATAGCCGGTGCCGAAGTCGTCCAGAGAGATCTGCACCCCGAGGTCGCCGAGCCGGCGCAGCACCTTCACGTTCTCGTCGACCTGCAGCATCAGCAGGCTTTCGGTCATCTCCAGCTCCAGCTGCGAGCCGTCCATGCGGTGCGCCCGGAGGATGCGTTCGACGCCGAGCACGAAGGCGGGCGAGAGCTGGCCGACGGAGACGTTCACCGCGAGCCTGGGCGGCGTCAGGCCGGCATCGAGCCATGCCCGCATCTGCGCGCACGCCGCGTCGAGCGCCCAATCGCCGAGCGGCACGATCAGGCCGCTTTCCTCGGCGATGCGGATGAAACGGCCGGGTGCGAGGACGCCCTCGTCGGGATGGTTCCAGCGCAGCAGCGCTTCCATGCCGACGACCGTCGAGTCATCCATCCGTGCCTGCGGCTGGAAGTGCAGCTCGAACTCGCCGCGCTCGAGCGCGCGGCGCAGCGCCGTCTCGATCGACAGCCGTTCGACCGCGCGCGAATGCAGTTCGGTGGAGAAGTACTGGTAGTTGCCGCGCCCGCGTTCCTTCGCGTAGTACATCGCCGCGTCCGCGTTCTTCATCAGCGCCTGGGCGTCTTCGCCATCGGTCGGGTAGAGGCTGATGCCGATGCTGCACGAGGAAGACAGCTGATGCCCCTCGATCAGGTAGGGGCGGGCGAGCAGACTGAGCACCTTGCTCGCGACCTGCGAGGCCGCCTGGGAATCGGTCAGCCCCTGCAGCAGCAGGACGAATTCGTCGCCGCCCAGGCGTGCCAGCGTGTCTTCCATGCGCACGCAGCTGGCCAGCCGTGCGGCGACCTGCTTCAGCAACTCGTCGCCTACCCAGTGCCCCAGCGAATCGTTGATCGTCTTGAACTGGTCGAGATCGATGAAGAGCAGCGCCAGCTGGGTGCCGCTGCGCGCCGCGCCTGCCATTGCATGCGTGATGCGGTCGCGCAGCAGGAGGCGATTGGGCAGCTCGGTCAGCGGATCGCGCGTGGCCAGGAACTCGATGCGCTCCTGCGCTGCCCGCTGCTCGGTGATGTCCTGCACCACGCCGACCATGCGCAGGGGCTGGTCGTGGTCGTCGCGGATGATCGCCGCGTGTTCATGGATCCACCGTTGCGCGCCATCGGGCCGGACGATGCGGTACTGGTTGGTGAACGGCCGGCGTACCGAGATCGCCTGTTCGTGCGCGGTGCGCACGCGCGCGACGTCGTCCGGGTGGAGCAGTTCCCAGAAGGTTTCCGCGCTGCCGTCGAAGGCGTCACCCCCCATGCCGAAGATACGCCTCGTCTCTTCGCTCCAGGTGAGCGTGCCGCCGGTGAGGGATAGCGCCCAGCTGCCGATGCTGCCGACTTCCTGTGCCTGTTCCAGGAACAGACGGTGGTCTCGCAGTGCTTCTTCTGCCTGCACCCGCTCGCTGATGTCGCGGTTGATGCTGAT
Source organism: Rhodocyclaceae bacterium (assembly GCA_020248265.1). Taxonomy (NCBI): domain Bacteria; kingdom Pseudomonadati; phylum Pseudomonadota; class Betaproteobacteria; order Rhodocyclales; family Rhodocyclaceae; species Rhodocyclaceae bacterium. The sequence goes on along the minus strand of JADCHX010000005.1, from coordinate 105,102 downwards.
CTCGCCGAGGTGCTTTCCGTCTTCGTCGAACAACGGCGAGAGCGATACTTCGACGTGGATGCGACGGCCGTCCTTGGTAAGGCGGACTGCCTCCCATGTATCGGCCGTGTGCGTTTCGATGCGTTCGATCGCGGCGCGCAGTTCCGGTTCGCTGGCATCCGGCACGGTCAGTGAGAGGAAATTCCGGCCCACGGCCTCGGCGGCGCTCCACCCGAAGATGCGTTCGGCACCCCGGTTCCAGGTGAGGATGCGATTGTGCGTGTCCTTGGTGATGATCGCGTCGTAGCTCTGGTCGACGATCAGTGCCAGTTCGCGGTTGCGCGCCTGGGTTACGCGCAGCGCGGCTTCCGCCTGCTCGCGCTCGGTGATGTCGCGCACCATGCTGATCTCGCCGATGTGACGTCCGCTCTCGTCGAACAGCGGCGAGACGTTCACGTCGACGTGGATCAGGGTGCCGTCGCGCCGGTAGCTCACGGTGCGCCAGGCATCTGGAACACCACGGCGCACCTGTGCGATTCGCCGCGCGACGTCGGTGCCCGTCGCGGAGGGGCGCAGCAGCAGGGTGATGTTGCGGCCCACCGCTTCGGCCTGGCTCCAGCCGTACATCCGCTCGGCGCCAGCGTTCCACGACAGCACGATGTTGTCGAGATCCTTGATGAGGATCGCTTCGGAACTCTGCTCGACCACCGCCGCCAGCAGACGGTTGCGCGCCTCGCTGGCCCGCAGGGCCTGTTCGGTCTCGAGACGTTCGGTCAGGTCGCGCGAGATGGTGATCTGACCGATCAGGCGGCCTTCGGCATCGCGCAGCGGCGACTGCCTGATCTCGATGTCGACCATGCGGTCGCCGGCGGTACGGATGCGGGTGCGGCGGGTCATGGAAACACCTGCGCGCAGGTCTGCGATGCGCAAGGCAATGGTCTCCGCGGAGCGATCCAGTCCCAGCAGTTCGGTCGCGTTGCGGCCGACGACATCGGCGGCCGAATGCCCGAACAGCATGGTCGCGCCTGCGTTCCAGGTGACGATCCGGTTGTCCAGGTCGCGCGTGATGATCGCGTCCTGGCTCTGACTCACGATCTCGGCGAGCAGGCGGTTCTCGGCCTCCCGTTCGCGCAGCCGCCGCTCGGACACCACCCGGTGAGTGACATCGCTCGAAACGCCCCGGGACCTGCCTTCGGCGTCTTCCGGCACCTGCGCGCCGCGCAGTTGCCCGGTCAGGTCGTCCACCACGACCATGATGAATGACGGAAGGCCAGCGTCATCGCGCACCATCGAGATCGTCGCGCTCGCTTCAAGCCAGCTGCCATCCGCGCGCCGCAATCGCCGCTGCACACCATAGCTGTCGCGTTCGCCGGAGAGCATCGAGTCGCGCAGCGCGAGGCTGCGCGGCAGATCTTCCGGGTGCACCTGCGTGCGGAAGTCCAGCGCCAGCAGTTCCGCCTCGCTGTGGCCGGTCATCTCGCAGAGTGCCGCGTTGACGCGCATGCGCTGCCCTTCGAGGTCTGCGGCCACGATGCCAGTGCGGGCGCTGCGGAAGATCGCATCGATCACCGCGGCGTTCGGACAGGCCTGCACCCGGATCGCTGCCCCAGCCGCGGGGCCGGACGCGTCCTCCGCTGCCAGTATCGCGCGTTGCAGGGGTTCGTTCATCGCGTCGGCCGCCAGGTACGATCTGCGCTGGTCACTGGCGACGCGTGCCGGCTCGCTCGCCGACCTGCGGCGGGGCGACCTTCAGCACTTCCTCGATGGTGGTCAGCCCGGCGGCGACCTTCATTGCACCGCTGATGCGAAGCGGCTTCATGCCGTCGCGTGCCGCCTGCTCGGTCAGTTCGAGCAGGTCGCAGTCGGCCTGGATCACCCCGCGCAGGTTGGCCGACAGCACCATCAGTTCGTAGATGCCCGCCCGCCCGCGGAAGCCGGTCATCCGGCATTCGAGGCATCCGTTGGCGCGGTATACGGTGTCCGGCTTGCGCGCCTTCCACGGGGCGACCAGCAGGTTCCAGGCGCTCTCGTCGAGCGGCGCCGGTTCCTTGCAGTGCGGGCAGAGCGTGCGCACCAGCCGCTGCGCCATGACGCCCAGCACGGTCGCGTGCAGAAGGTAGGGTGGCACGCCGATGTCGAGCATGCGCGTGACCGCCGACGGCGCGTCGTTCGTGTGCAGTGTCGAGAGCACCAGATGGCCGGTAAGCGACGCCTGGATCGCCATGTCGGCGGTTTCCTGGTCGCGGATCTCGCCGACCATGATGATGTCCGGATCCTGGCGCATCAAGGTGCGGATGCCGCTCGCGAAGTCCAGGCCGATGTTGTGCTGGACCTGCATCTGGTTGAACGCGGGTTCGACCATCTCGATCGGATCCTCGACCGTGCAGACGTTCACTTCCTCGTTGGCCAGGTGCTTGAGCGTGGAGTAGAGCGTCGTCGTCTTGCCCGAGCCGGTAGGGCCGGTGACCAGCACGATGCCGTTGGGCCTGGTAACCATGCCGTTCCACTTGGCGAGGTCGTCGTCCGAGAAGCCGAGGTCCTTGTAGTCGCGCAGCAACACCTCGGGATCGAATATCCGCATGACCAGCTTTTCGCCGAAGGCGGTGGGCATGGTCGACAGGCGCAGCTCGATCTCCTGGCCGTCGGGCGCCACGGTCTTGATGCGACCATCCTGGGGACGACGTTTCTCGACGACATCCATCCGGCCGAGTACCTTTATCCGGCTGGTCATCGCGGCCAGCACCGGGGTGGGCACCTGGTAGACCTGGTGCATCACGCCGTCGATCCGGAACCGGATGTTGCTCACCTCGCGCCGTGGTTCGAGGTGGATGTCGCTCGCGCGCTGTTCGAACGCGTAGTGCATCAGCCAGTCGGTGAGCGACACGACATGCGCGTCGTTGGCATCGAGGGAACCTTTCTTGCCGAGCTGCACCAGCTGTTCGAAGTTGGCGAGATCGGACATCGCGCCGCCCTGCGCGGCGGAGGCACCCTTGACCGACTTGGCGATCGTGTAGAACTCGACCAGGTACTGGCTGATCTCGACCGGGCTTGCGATCACCCGCTTCACGTCGCGCTTCAGGATGTGCCTGAGTTCGGACTCCCATTCCTGGATGAACGGCTCGCACACCGCCAGCGTCACGTCGCGCTGCGTCACCGCCACCGGCAGGATGCGGAAGCGGGTCGCGTACGCGTTGGACATCACCTGCGTCACGCCAGCGAAGTCGATCTTGAACGGATCGATCTTCAGGTAGGGCAGGCCAGCCTTGTCGGCGAACCACTCGGTCAGGTTGTCGAGCCCGAGCAGCTTGCGACCGGGACGGGGATCCTTCCACTTCTGGTCGGCGACGATCGCGAGCGGATGCAGTTCGGATCTGCTGAACCGGCCGCCCCGGGTCAGCTGCCCAGCCTGCTCGGCGTCGATGATCGCATCGGCCAGCAGGTCGGCCGCGACGGCTTCGAGCGTGACCCGCCGGCCGAGCGGCGTCGCGGCGATCGCCGAAGCGGGCCGGACAGGCTGGGCGGGAGCAGCCGGAGGGGACTGCGTGGATTGCACGGTCGGGGAGCCTGGTTGGCGATCGTCGGAGGCATGCATGGCGCGCAAGGGCCGGAGCGCCCTGCGCGGCCATTAACGGCTCCGGTGGCGTCTGACTTGAGCAAACTTATACACATGACGTGCCGCAGGAGCCAGCCCCCTCATTATGCGCGAGATCGGCTTCGTTTCAAACGGTTACGTCCGGAACTGACGGCAATACCTTTGAAACCGCAGCCCCTGCGGTCAGGTGTAGGTTGCGCTGCCCGCCATCGTCTGTCCGCCCCCTGGCCCGGTCGCCCAGACCTGGGCCGAGTGGGCGTCCGCCGCCGCGATGCCGTTGATCGACAGCGTGAGGCCACCGAACGTGGGTGCCAGTGCACGGTATTCGAAGCGAGACAGTCTCAGTCCGGGCGCCGCATGCTCATGCGCGAGGTCGAGCAGCAAGGTCGCCTGCAGCGGACCATGCACGACCAGCCCTGCATAGCCTTCGGTTCCGGTCACATAGGGCGTGTCGTAATGGATGCGATGGCTGTTGAACGTGAGCGCCGAGTAACGGAAGAGCATGACCTCGTCGGGTACCCACGCGCGCGACCAGTGCGGGTTCGACGGTGCGGGTCGGGCTGCCGGGACTGGATCTCCAGGCCGCGCTGCCTCCCGGTACACGATGTCATGCTCCTCGACGATCGCAATGCCGGCCGCGTTTGAAATCGTATGGCGCACGGTGACGAACACCAGGGTGCCGGTGCGCCCGCTCTTGGGCTCGACCGACACGATCTCCGACACGCGGCTCGCGCGGTCACCGATGCGCAGCGGAGCCTGCCATTCGATGCGTCCACCGGCCCACATCCGGCGCGGCAATGGCACTGGTGGCAGGAAATCGCCGCGTTCCGGATGTCCGTCGCACGCGATCCGGGATGCCCGGCATGCATCGAGGAAGTAGAGCCAATGCCACGCCGGCGGCAGTTCATCGCCCTGCGCCGGTGCGCCGGTGTCCCGGTCCAGCGTGGCATGCATCGCCCTCGCCGGCCAATCGGTGATCGTGTCGTGTTCCTCGCGCCGGCGTCCGACCCAGTCGCGAAAGCCCTCGAATGCCGTATCTGTCATGTCTTGTCCTCCTGCCCTGCCGTGAGCCCGTGCGCTTCGTAGACAGGCGTGGCCTCCGCCGAGGTCAGGAATGCGATCAACGCGGCAGCGCCCCCCGGGTTTGCGCAGCCGGCGAACACGCCGGCCGAGTTGCCGAAGATCTTCTGCACACCCGCCGGCAGCGGACCGACCACGTCGACACCCGGCACCGCGCGCAGTTCCGAGATCTGCTGGATACCGACCTGCGCACCGCCGGCGACCAGCACTTCCCCGACCAGCCCTCCGGGCCGTGTGCGCGTCTTCGGCCGCACCTGCGCGCCGAGGCCGAGGGTGTCGATCAGGCCGGAGAAATACATGCCGCTGGCGCCCTCGGTCGTGTGCGCGATCGACTCGGCGTCGATGAGCATCTGCCTGAACGCATCGACCGTGTCGATCTTCGGGTGTGGCGTGCCGGACTTCACGCCGACACCGACGCCCGAACTGGCCAGCGGGCGCATGCTCGAGCGGTCGATCAGACCCTGGGTGGCCAGATCTTCGAGCGTGGGTGTGCCGAGCAGCGCAACGTCGGCAGGCTCTCCGGCAGCGATGCGCCGCAGGAGCGCCTTCGCCGCGTCGAACACGACCTCGACTGGCGCGCCGTCGGGCGATCTGAACGCGGGCAGCAGCGCTTCGGTGACCCCGCGCACGCTGTTGCTGGCAAATACCCGAATGGCCATCGTGACCTCCTGTTGTTCTGCGGGGTCCGGATCACGACTCGAGCGACAGGGCCCGCACCGCGCCGCGACTCCTGATGTCCGGGAACCGACGGAGTCTACGTCAGAGCCGTCACGCCGGTTTTGCGCCGGACTGCTTGACGACCTTGGCCCAGCGCGCGACCTCGTTGCGAATGAACGCGCCGAACTCGGCGGGGGAAGAGCCGATCGCCCGGATGTCGAGATTGTCGAATCGTTCGCGCACCTCTGGCAGCTTCATCGCCTTCACCGCTTCCGCATGCAGGCGATTGACGATCTCCTTCGGCGTCGCGGCCGGCACCAGAAGGCCGTACCAGGTGGTCGCCTCGAGTTCGCGGTAGCCTGCCTCGAACACGGTGGGTACCTCCGGCGACAGCGTCGAGCGCTGCGGGCTGCTGACCACCTGGCCGCGCAGGCGGCCCGACTTCACCTGCTGTGAGGCCACGACGGTGGTGACCGCACCCAGCGCGATTTCGCCGCCGAGCACTGCGGTCGCGACCTGCGGCGTACCCTTGTAGGCGATGTGGGTCATCCTGGTGCCGGTGAGGTCCATCAGCATCTCGATCCACAGGTAGGAGCCGGCACCAGCCGATCCGACGTTGAGTTGCCCCGGCCGCGCGCGCGCGAAGGCGACCAGTTCCTTGAACGACTTCACCGGCAGCGACGGATGGGTCACCAGGAAGTACGAGCCTGAGCCGATCAGCGACACCGGGGCGAAGTCGCGCTGCAGGTCGTAGCCCAGCTTGTCGTACATCGATGCGCTGGTCGCGTGCGACACGTTGGCGAGGAACAGCGTGAAGCCGTCCGCCGGCGCACGGGCTGCGATCTCGGCACCGAGGTTGCCGCCCGCGCCGGGGCGGTTGTCGACCAGTATCGGCGTACCCAGGGCAGAGGACATCGGAGCGGCGATGATGCGGCCGACCGCGTCGTTGGCCGCGCCGGGCGCGAACGGCACGACCATGCGGATCGGGGCGTTCGGCCATGCGGTCTGTCCATGCGCAGCCCCGGGCAGGGCTCCGGCCGCCAGCAGCGCGCCTGCGCAGGCTGCCAGGGCGAGGACGGCGCACGGACGATGGAACGGCAGCAGCAGCGGCAGAGGCGTCATGGCAGTCACCGGGAGTTGCGGAAAACGGTTGGCGCGGCAGCGGTCGCCGCAGTCGGGGCTGGCAGGCGCGGCGTCAGTCGATCGTGCCGGCGCGGCGCACGCTGGCGATCAGCGAACTGCGCATCAGGAACGCCTTGTGTTTCACCGGGTCGGCCTCGGTCGCGCGCAGTTCGTCCAGCCGGCGCTGGCGCGCGGCGGGATCCTTCTCTTCCAGGCGCTTCTTGTTGTTGATGGTCTGTTCCTGGATGAACTCGGCGTTGAGCGTGCGCCGGCGCCGCTGGTAGCGGTCGAGGCGTTCCTCGCCCGCGCCCGCGCGGGCCGCCTCCAGCGTGTCGACCAGTTCCATCGCGTCATGGATGCCGCAGTTGAGCCCGAGCCCGCCGATCGGGTTGTTCAGGTGCGAGGCATCGCCGGCGAGGTAGATGCGGCCGACGCGGAACTTCGCGGCGATCCGCTGGTGCACGTTGTAGATCTTGCGGTGTACGACGTCGTCGAGGGTGCAGCTGCGGTCGAGTCCCTGGATGCGTCCCAGGACCGATTCGTCCGCCAGCGCCTGCGCGTCGGTCTCGGATTCCCGGGTAGGCATGACGGCGCGCCAGCGACCCTTCATGTCGTCGCCGGCGACCTTGAAGATCATCGCCCATTCCTCGGAGCCGGCCAGGTAGTTGCGATAGCAGCAGCCGAGCGAGCGCTCGAAGTCGTGCACGGTGGTCAGCACCGTGAAGCGCTCGGGGAAGGTGAAGCCCTCGAACGGAATGTCGAGCTGCTTGCGGATCGTGCTGCGGCCGCCGTCGGCGGCGACCAGCCAGTCACAGTCGATCCTCGACAGCTCGCCGTCGCGGCGCACGGTGACCGTGACCTTGTGCTCGTCCTGCACCGCGTCGACCACCTCGGTGCCCAGCTCGGCGCTGCAGCCGGGGAAGGCGCGGATCTTCGGCAGCAGCATCTGCACCAGCTTGTGCTGCTCGGTCTGCACCGCGAACGGGAACTTCGTCTCGTCGCGGAGGATTTCATGGTCGAACTGCGCGACCCGGGTCTGCGTGTCGCGGTCCCAGAACTGGAAGTAGCGGCAGACCAGTCCCTTGTCGATGAACTCATCGACGAAGCCCAGCCGGTCGATGTATTCGAGCGTCGACGGATGGGTGGTCGCCGCGCGCGGGTTGTCGTCGATCTCGCTGGCGGCCTCGATCAGGGTGACGCGGAAGCCGCGTTGCGCGCAGGCGAGCGCCGCTACCACGCCGGTCGGGCCACCGCCCGAGATCAGCACATGTCTTTCGCTCGTCGCTGCCATCAGTGTGCTTCGCCGGAGAAGTTCTGCACGATGGTGCTTTTCGCCACGCGCACGCTCTTCATCGGCGCAGGCGTGTTCCGGCTGCGTCCGACGAAGCGCGGAATGCCGTCGGTCACCACTGCGCCTACCGCGGCGATGTCGCCGTTGCGCAAGGCGTCCAGTGCATTGTTCTTCGTGCCACCGACACAGGCGTCCAGGATGACCACGTCCGCATCCTTGCCGGCGCGCAGGAAGCCGCTGTTCAACTTGTAGATGGTCGCGTTGTTGCCGGTGGCGGCGGCGATCGCCCACTCGACCGGCATCCGGGTGAGGCTCGCCAGGTGGGTGATCGTGTACATCATGCCCAGCGGCATGATGCCGGAGCCGGTCGGGGTGTCCGTGGCGATCAGGAAACGATCGAACTGATCGGCTTCGCGCGCCATGTCCCCGAGCATCAGCAGGGTGCGCAGGTTGCCGGCCGTGCAGACCTGCATCGCGATCGTGCTCTCGTGCAGGATGCGCGGGAAGTCGGTGTCCGGCATCGCCACCGGGCCGCCGTTGATGTGGAAGGACACGTCGGGCTGCATCGCCAGCAGGTGGTCGGCCCAGATGCCGGACGAGCCGGGGATCGACGAGCCGCCGGTGTGGACCGTCGTGATCATGCCGTGCTTCTTCGCCCAGCCGATCATCGGCGCATAGTCGAATGGCGTCTTCACCGCGCCGAAGCCGGCCTTGGCGAGCCACAGGCCCTTGGATGCAACCTCGGCGAAGTCGGCTTCGACCAGTCCCGGTTCGAGGATGATCGACCCGGCATGCACCTTCATGCCGCCCGGGCGCAGGTGCTCGAAGCACTTCATCGCGGCGACCGCGAGCGCCTTGACGCCCTCCGGGTCTTTCGGACGCCCTGGCACATGCACCTCCGAGGCACTGATCGCGGTGGTCGTGCCGCCGTGCACGTAGCTTTCCAGGAAGCCGACCGTCTTCTGGCGCGGCGTGTAGTCGCCGAAGGTGTTGTGCACCTGCGAGTCGATCAGGCCCGGGATCGCGGTGGCGCCACCGGCATCGATCACCACGTCGCAGGCCTCGACCTTGTCGGCGGAAACGGTGCCGACCTCGAGGATCTTTCCATCGGCCATCAGGATGGTGTCGCCGCTGGCGATCGGGTCGCGCCAGTCGCCGGTGACGATCGTGGCCAGGTTGACGATGGCGGTCTTCATGGGATTCTCCGGGCTTCGATGTGTGGAAGGTGCGAGCCCGCGGGAAGGCGGGCAGAGTGGGAGATCAGGTGAGGCCGTCCTGGCCCTTTGCGTCGGACAGCTTCAGCCCGCCGACCCGGGCGTTGATCCGGCCGCGGTTGGCGACGCAGAAGATCACCGCGATCTCGTCGGGCATCGGCGCATCGGGCAGGTTCACCGACATGCCGTCGTAGTGCGAGCGTACGTACAGCGCGTCTTTCGAGGCGAGCGGCACGTCGATGGTGGTGCCGGGCGCGGCGCGTTTGGTGTACGAGGAGATCCATGCCTTGCCGCCGCCCAGGGCCTGGCGCAGCGGTTCGGCAAACGCGGTGGTGAGCAGCGCATTGGCATGTTCCTGCGCGCCCAGCAGTCCGACGATGCCGGCCTTGCCGTAGCTTTGTGCAGTGTAGGGTGCCAGCGCGGCGACCGCCGCTTCGGCGAGCTGGTGGCCGAGCGCGACGCTGGCCTCGATCATCGGCTTGAGGTCTTCCACGTAACCACCGGCATGCGGGTTGGCCACGATCGCGATCGCCGCGACCTTGCGCAGCGGCGGGTCGCCGGCGCGCCCGGACTCTTCGTGCAGGGTGTCGACGATGGTGTAGGTGCGGCGCACGGTGAGTTTCATCTGGATCTCTTCGGTGGCGCGGTTGACACGGCGCGAGCGTCGAAAATAAGATTGTCAGACAATGCTTGTCAAGCAACCCGCAACGAGCCGGACGCCGCCATGCAAGGTTCCACCATCCTGTTCTCCGAGATGACGCCGCAGCCGGCATGGGAGGCCGAATTCAACGACTGGTACGACACCGAGCATATCCCGCTGCGCATGGCCTGCCCGGGTTTCGCGAGTGCCCAGCGCTACCGTGCCACTGCCAGCGCCAGCTACCTGGCGGTCTACGAAATGGGCAATGCGGGCGATCTGAAGACGCCCGAATACTCGAAGGTGAAGGGGCAGCCGAGCGAGCAGACACGCCGGATGCTGGGTGGCGTCGCCGGCTTCACCCGCTACATCTGCAACCAGGTCGGCGAACGGCGCGGCCGGCAGGCCCCGGCCGACCCGTTGTCGGCGCCACTGCTGTTCGCGGTGTTCTTCGAGGTCCCGGCGGGGCGCCGCGCCGCGTTCGCCGAGTGGTACGACCGCGAGCACCTGCCGCGGCTGCTCGAGTGCCCCGACTGGTGGATGACGCGCCGATTCGAGGTGGTAGACGGCGACCCGGGCCGCTGGACGCACCTCACGGTCCATTACCTTGGCGACCGTGCCGCGCTCGAATCGCCGGAACGCGCCGCAGCGCGGGCCGGCTTCGCGCGGCTGGCGATCGCCGCCGAACCATGGTTCCGGCCCGAGTACGTCACCTTCTCCAGGCACGGCGAGCGCCAGCGCGGCGTGGCAGCCGACGTCGCCCGGTGAGTGCGATGGCGTCGATGGACCTCAAGGTCTTGCCGAAGACCGTCCTGCACCAGGCGGCGGAGAACCTGCGCCAGGCGATCTTCTCCGGCGTGTTCCAGCCCGGCGAGCGGCTGGTCGAGGCGGACCTCTGTCGCCGGCTCGATATCAGCCGCGCCTCGCTGCGCGAGGCGCTGCGCATGCTGGCGGCCGAAAAGCTGATCACGCTGGTGCCCAATCGCGGCCCCTCGGTCGCCGCCATCTCATGGGCCGAGGCCGAGCAGATCTACGAGGTGCGAGCGATGCTCGAGGGTGAGGCGGCCTTCCGTGCCGCTACCCGGCTCGACATGCAGAGGCTGCACGCGATGCGCAGCGCGCTGGTCGAGTTCGAGCGGGCCGTGGTGCGGCGCGATCCCGCGGGCCGGTTGGCCGCCACGACGCGCTTCTACGACGCGCTGCTCGGCGGCTGCGACAGCGCGGTGATCGCCGAACTCCTGCAGGGGCTGGTCGCACGCATCACGTTCCTGCGTGCGCGTTCGATGCAGGGTGCGGGCCGTGCGCGCGAGAGTGCTGCCGAACTGCGTCGCCTGCTCGCGCGGCTGGAGGCACGCGATGCGCCCGGGGCACGCACCGCGGCGATCGAGCATGTTCGCAGCGCCTGCGCCGCTGCACGCGCGGCCTCCGCCGGCGTTCTCGCGGCCTGATGTCGGGCGCGGCGCTGGATGAGGGGGCCGTGCCTGCACTGGCACGGGATTCGCTTTTCCGGACGGTACAGGCTCCCTGCCTGTTTCCACTTCACGAAGGAGCACTGCCGATGCGCACGCCCGCTGCTGATCGAGACACCGGACCTTCAGGCTGCGGCCGGCGACCGTCCGGGTCAGGTTCCACGGAGGCGATGAGCGGGCGCCCGCGCGCTGGGGTGTTTGCCCTGGCCGCAGCGATCCTTGGTGGTCAGGCAGCCTCGGTGTACGCGCAGGAGTGGCCGCAGCGACCGGCGCGCATCATCGTTCCGTTCAGCGCAGGCGGCAACACCGACAGCATCTCGCGCATATCCGCCGAATGGTTGACCACGCGGCTCGGGCAGAACGTCCTGGTCGAGAACCGGCCTGGCGCCAGCGGCAGCATCGCCACCGAACTGGTGGCGCGTGCGCCGGCCGACGGCTACACGATGCTGATGGGTACCCCGACGCAGCTTGCGATCTACCCTGCGATGGCCAAGGTACCCTACGACCCGGCGCGCGACTTCGCGCCGATGTCGATCGTCGGCACCAACCCGTATGCGCTGGGGGTGCATCCCTCGTTGCCGGTCAAGACGCTGAAAGACCTGGTCGCGCTGGCCAGGACGCGTCCGGGCGCGATGCCCTACGGGTCGGCGGGGAACGGCGCCGGCACGCACCTCACGATGGCGATGTTCCTGTCGCGCGCGGGTGTCGAGATGAACCATATTCCGTACAAGGGCGGCTCGGTCGCCATCGCCGAACTGATGGGTGGCCAGGTCGTCGCCTACTTCGGTAACGTCGCGGAGATCGTGCCGCAGGCACGCGCCGGCCGAGTGCGGGCGCTCGCCGTCTCGGGGCTGACGCGATCGGCGCAGTTGCCGGAAATCCCGACGGTCGCCGAGCAGGGCTACCCCGGCTTCCATGCGTTCACCTGGAACGGCCTCCTCGCCCCGGCGAAGACTCCGCCGGCGGTGGTCGCGCGGGTGGCGAGGGAGATCGCCGCTGCGGTGCGCGACCCCGGGGTGATCAAGCGGCTGGATGCGATCGGTGTCGAGCCCCTGGGAAACACTCCAGCGGAGTTCGCCAAAGTGCTCGACGAGTCGATAACGCTCTACGCCGACGTGGTGCGCATTTCCGGCGCGAAGGCCGAATGATCATGTTCGACACTGCACTGATCGGAGGGCACCTGGTCGATCCCGCGCAGGGGCTCGACGGCCGCTACGACGTCGCCATCAGCGGCGGCCGCGTGGCCGCCATCCAGTCGCACGGCGGCACCCTCGCGGCGCGCGAACGCATCGATGTGTCCGGACGTCTGGTGATCCCGGGCATGGTCGATACCCATGCCCATGTGTTCCGGCATGTCACCGGCCGGTTCGGGCTGGACGCCGACCTCTGCGGCGTGCAATCGGGCGTGACCACGCTGATCGACCAGGGCGGGCCGTCCTGCATCACGCTGCCGGCCTTCCGCGAGAATGTCGTCAAGACGAGCCGTTCGCGCGTGTTCACCTACCTGTCGGCATACCTCGTCGGCGGGCTGGAGGGGCACTACTATCCTTCGCTGTATCGTCCAGACTGCATCGACGTCGAGGCGACCGTGAAATCCGCGCTGGCCAATGCCGACCTCGTGAAGGGCTTCAAGGCACATGCCGAAGTCGGCGGCGCAGCACGCTGGGGGCACGAAGTCATGCAGCGCTGCACCGAGATCGGCCGCGGTGCGGACCTTCCGCTGTACATCCACTTCGGCCAGCTGTGGCCGATGCCCGACGCCAGCGAGGCGGCGGGGCGCGAGCCGATCGATGCCGACGACATCCTGGCCCAGGTGGTGCCGATGCTGCGCGCTGGCGATATCCTGGCGCATCCGTTCACCCGGCACCCTGGCGGCTTCGTCAATCGCGAAGGCAAGGTGCACCCGGTGGTGCGCGAGGCGTTGGCCATGGGCATGAAGATCGACGTCGGCCACGGCTCGCACTTCAGCTTCAACATGGCGCGCATCGCGCTCGATGCCGGCATCGTTCCGCATACGCTCGGCGCCGACATGCATGGCTACAACACGCCGGTGCCACCGCCGCCGGGCACGCCCGAACAGCACTCCGACCAGGAGCACATGTTCTTCGGCAAGCAGCGGTTCTCGCTCGCCTCCGCGATGACCGCGATGCTGGCGCTCGGCCTGCCGCTGCAGCATGTGGTGCGGATGGTGACGGTGAACGCGGTCGAGATCTTCGGGTTGCCGCCCGAACTGGGCACCCTTCGGCCGGGCAATCCCGCCGACGTGACGGTGCTGCTCGACGAGGCGGGGCGCTTCCCGATGACCGACAACGAGCAGACCACGGTCATGGCCAGCCGCCTGCTGACGCCCGACTTCTGCATGGTCGAAGGCGTACGCCACGACGCAACCTCGGTGATCCTGCCGCGGGTCGAACGGCTGGTGGCATGATCGCTGCACCGGCCGGGGGGCAGCCGCCGGCTGCAGCGGCCGGCGATCCGCACGGGCCGGCCGCTCTCGCGGCCCGCTTCGCGGGCGCGGCCTGGCTGGATGTGGTGACGCGGCGCCAGGCGCTGCCGGCGCTGGACGACGCGGTGCTGCTGCATGCCGGCCCGGCATTCGATGGTGCGCTGCCCGCGCCGGTGCGCAACGCGGCGATTCAGGCGCTGCGCTTCGAACGCCTCGCCGCCGACGACGCCGAAGCCGTGCGCCTGCTCGCCTCCGGCCGGGTTCGGCTGCAACCGGCGCAGGACCATGGCGTGGCTACGCCGCTGGCCCAGGTGGTGTCGGCTTCGATGCCGCTCGCGCGCGCGGGCAGCGCCCGCCGCACTTTCCTGGCACCGCTGGTCGAAGGCACGCCGCCCGCGCTGCGCTTCGGGTCGGCCGATCCGGCCTGCCTCGGGCGCATGGCGGCAATCGCCACGTTCGGGCTGCAGGTACTGGCACCGCTCCTGCGTGCGCGCCCGGTCGCGCTCGCTGCCGTGATCGAACGCGCACTGGCCGCGGGCGACGAATGTCACGGGCGCACGGCCGCCGCGAACGAGGCACTGCTCGCGGCCATCGACGGCCTGGCGCCAGCGGATGCAGCCCTGCCGGCATCGAATCCGAATTTCGTCCTGCCGGTGCTGATGGCTGCCGCCGGCTGGCTGCTCGCTGGCGGCGATGGCGACCCGGTGCCCGGCCGCATCGCCGGGGCGGGTGGCAATGGCCTCGATTTCGGCCTGCGCGTGCATGGCCGGAGCGGCTGGACGCGCGTCGTGGCCCGGCCGCCGGTGGGCGGCAGGCTGCCCGGGCGCGAGGCTGCGACTCCGCTGGGTGCGATCGGCGACAGCGCGGTGATCGACTTCTGCGGGCTGGGCGGGCAGGCGATGCACCTGGCTCCGGCGCTGGCGGCAGAGTGGGCGCAATGGCTGCAGGGCGACGCGCTGGCGCGGCGCAAGGCCGTCGTCGACACGGGCAGCGGCTGCGTCGACATTCCCCGCGTGCTCGCCAGCGGCACCGTGCCGCAGGTGAACCTCGCCATCCTCGATCTCGACGGCGCCTGCGGCCTGCTGGGCCGCGGCTTCAGCCTGCCCGACCGCGCGCTGTTCGGCTTCGACGGTTGATCAGGGGGCTGGTGCCACGACGCGCCGCGCCGACGTTCAGACCGGTACCGCGATCGCCTCGAACGCAGCCTCGCAGTTCACCAGGTCGACGCGCTTGCGCACGATGCGCAGCGCACCGTCGACGTGCCGTAGCCAGTGCCGCTGCCGGCCGACGAAGGTCCGGGTGTGGTCGAGACGGTACTCGGCGGTGATCGCCGAAGACAGCACCAGCACGTCGCTTGTCGGCAGGCCGGCCTCGGGATCGGGCGCGGGCACGCCGGGCTCGACGGTGACGCTGCCGATCAGGTGCACGGTATTCGACGGCGGGGTCTGCACATGGATCAACGGATGCTCGAGGCGGTCGATGCGGGTGCGCATCAGTTCCAGGTCGTCGTAGAACAGTGAGGTCTGGCCGTAAGGGCTGCGCTGGCCGACGGTGGCCGGTACCCAGTAGGAGCCGTCCTCGGTGAACAGGGCCATCCAGTCGCGGAAGCGGCGTTCGTCGAGCAGCGTCGACTCGTGGATCAGGAACTGCTCGTACTCGCCAGCCATCATGCCTCGGACATGTAGTCGAGCCATGCGCGGAACTGTCCGCGCACGACCAGTTCGTCGGTTGCCATCTGCCGCAGCGCGCCCGGCGGGTCGATCGCTTCCTCGCGGCCCAGTCCGCGCGAGATGTCGACCCAGTCGGTCTGCAGGCTCTGCAGCCCTGCCTGCGCGCGCGCGAAGGCCTCCAGATCGTCGGACTGCACGAACGAGGCCGCCGCATGGGTCACGTTCAGCAGCCGGGTGTTGCGCTCGTTCATCGCCTCGGGTGCGCCGAGCAGCCGGACCGGATAGATGTTGACCTCGGTCAGGTCGACCGCGATCGGCCGGATGACGCGGATGTGCATGTTCAGGCCCATGAACGACACGTTCGGGTAGAGCAGCGAGTTGTGCATGCGCGGGGTGAGGATCCAGTCTGACCGCTCCTTGCCGACTGCCGCCTCCAGCGTACGGCGGTACTCGTCGTACACCGCGCTCGACCGTTCGTTTTCCTTCAGTTCGGTATTGCTGGTCCAGCAGTGGCCGTGACCCACCGAGTAGCTGCGCCGCTGCTTCCATTGGGGCGCGGTGCGCTGGCCGTCGACTACCTTGGCACCCTCGTTGTCGCCTTCGCGGCGCGAAAACTGCACGCCCTTCTGGTTCACGGTAGACGCATGGCTGAACGGCACATGGTACGAGTCGACTGCGTTCTCGGCCTGCATCTTCCAGTTCGCGCGCACCAGGTAGCGGTGCACGCCGGCATCGAGCGCGATCTCGCCACCGGGCGCCCGGTCGACGATGTCGTCGATGTTCTGCTTCATCGGCGCGATCCAGTCGTCGAAGGCGATGCCTGCGGGCGACAGGCTGGCGAACACGAACCCGCGGTAGATGCCTACGCGCGGTGCCTTCGCCAGGTTGAAGTCGCACAGCTTGAAGCCCGGTGCGCAGCCTTCGTCGACCGGGACGCGCAGCAGCGTGCCGTCCGGGTCGAACGTCCAGCCGTGATAGAGGCAGATCAGGCGCTGCCGGTTGCCCTGGCGCTCGGCGACCAGCTTGATGCCGCGGTGGGTACAGCGGTTCAGTACCACGCGCACCGAGCCATCGTGGTGGCGCGTCATCAGCACCGGCTGGCGCCCGAGGTCGGTGGTGATGAAGTCGCCCGGCTTCGGGACCTGCGTCGAGTGCCCGACGAACAGCCAGGCGCGCCCGAACAGGCGCTGCATCTCGAGTTCGAACACGCCGGGGTCGGTGTAGACGCGGCGGTGCACTCGTCCGGGTTCGATCAGCGAGGCAATGCCTCGATCGTTCAGCGAACCGTCCGGCATTCGTGCGCTCCTCTCGTGGCATGGCCGTGGCAGGCGCAGCATGCATCATCGGGGCCTGCAGGCCGAATCGATCGTTGGAGGGTAATGGACCGTCGGCGCCTCAGTCAATCAGATGACGGCGTGCGCCGGAACTGCATGGTGATCACACGCGCGTCGCCAGGGCTTGCGCATAAATGCGTGCGGCAGGAAACTTGCTTCAACGGATGCAGCCTTTCCGCTGCCACCACCGGTGGCGGATTCCCGTATCCGCATCGACAGGAGTCGTCAGAGCATGCCTTCGAAACTCGTTGCCCCTTCCGTTGCCCCTTATCGCCAGACGCTGCAACTGTCCTTCCGTCAGTCGGCCCCTGCCGTTGCCGCGTGCGCGTCTGTGCTCCTTTTCGGGGCGCCGGGCGCAGCGAATGCACAATCCGCGAGCAACTACCCGAACAAGCCCATCCGGATGATCGTCTCGTTCGCCCCGGGTGGCCCCGCGGACATCGTCGCGCGCGGGGTCAGCCCCAGGCTGAGCGAACTGCTCGGCCAGCCGATCCTGCTCGAGAACCGTGGCGGCGCCGGCGGCACGATCGGCTCCGAGATCGTTGCCCGGGCCGCGCCGGACGGCTACACGCTGACCTACGGCAGCCAGAGCAGCTTCGTGTTCGCGCCGCACCTGTACAAGAGGCTCGCCTACGACCCGGTGAAGGACTTCACGCCGATCTCCTCGATCGTCACCACCCCGTACGTCGTGGCGATCAATCCGCGCGTGCCGGCCAAGACCCTGGCTGACCTGCAGCGCCTGGGCAAGGGCAAGAAGTCGTTCCTGAGCTACGGCTCGTCCGGCCCTGGTGCCACCTCCCACATCGGCGGCGAACTGCTTGCAGCCGCGACCGGCCTGGCGCTGCTGCACGTCCCCTACAAGGGAACCGGCCCGGCGCTGGCCGGGGTGGTCGCGGGCGAGATCGACATGATGATCGCCGACCTGGGGCCGGTGATCAGCATGGCGAAAGACGGACGCCTGCGCATGCTGGCCGGATTCGGCGCGAAGCGCGTCGCGGCCGTGCCGGACGTACCCACGGTGATCGAGTCGGGCTTCAAGATCACGCCGCTGGAAGGGCGCTTCGGTCTGATGGGGCCGGCCAACCTGCCGAAGGAGATCGTCACCCGACTGCACGGGGCGGTCATCAACACGCTGAAGACGCCAGAGATCCGCGCGCGCTTCGACTCGCTCGGCTACGAGACCATCGGCGACACGCCGGAGCAGTACGCCGCCACCATCCGCAACGAACTGGTCGAGTTCGGCAAGCTGATCCGCAAGGCGGGCATCCAGCCCGAGTGAAGCGGGCGGGCACCGCGTCGGCTTGACACCTGCTGTGATCACGGTCAACCTTCTTGATCACACAGGCTGCATCGGAGGCCATGTATCGGGCAGCCGGGCAGCCATGGCAGAGACATGCAGGGGCGGGGATGAGCAGGATCGTATCGGTGGAAACCATGCTCGTGCAGTTGCCGACGCGGCGCGAGCACAAATGGACGGGGCTGACTGAACCGATCGGGCGCTACGTCCTTACCCGCATGACCGACGAGGACGGTGCCGTTGGCTGGGGCGAGGCTCCCGCACTGAAGGACTGGGGGGGCGAGTTCGGCCGCTACTTCGGCGAGTCGTCTTCGATCGTCGCGCTGGTGATCGATCGCTACCTGGCGCCGGCGGTGAAGGGCATGGATCCGGGCAACTTCGCGGCCCTGCACCAGCGGATGGATGCCGTGGTGAAGGGGTATCCATACGCCAAGGCCTCTGTCGAGTTCGCGGCATACGACCTGGCCGCGCGCCGGCTCGGGGTGCCCGTTCATGCGCTGCTCGGGGGCGCTTCGCGCATGCGCGTCCCGGTTACCCACTCGATCGGCCTGATCGGCATCGAGGAGGCGGAGCGCGAAGTCGCGAAGGTCGCCGAGGAAGGCATCCGCACCATCAAGATCAAGGTCGGCGTCGACCCGAAGCGCGACATCGAGATCGTCCGGGTCATCCGCGCGGCGGTCGGGCCCGACGTCGAACTGTGCGTCGATGCAAACGAGGGTTATGCGTCCCCGGGCGAGGCGATCCGCACGCTGCGCGCGATGGAGGCCTACGGGCTCAAGTACGCCGAGCAGCCGGTGATGGGCATCGAGCGCATCTCCCAGGTCGCCCGCGCGATCGACACGCCGGTGATGGCCGACGAGAGCGCCTGGAACGCGCACGATGTCGTGCAGATCATCGCGCAGGGTGCGGTGCAGATCGTCTCGATCTACACCACCAAGCCGGGCGGGCTTTATCGCGCGATGGAGGTCTCTGCGGTCTGCCGCGCGGCAGGTATCCTCTGCAACGTCAACGGCTCGGTCGAGACCGGCGTGGGCAACCTCGCCAACATCCACCTGGCCGCCGCCGCTCCGGCGGTCACGCTGTCGTGCGTGGTGCCGGTGTCCACCCCGGCCGAGGCGCAGCATGGCCAGGTCGGCGGCATCTACTACAAGGACGACCTGCTGGCCGAGCCGATGCGCCTTGTCGACGGTGCCATCGAGGTGCCGACCGGCGTGGGCATGGGCATCGACGTCGACCTGGCCAAGGTCGAGAAATACCTCGTCCGTGAATAGAGAACGTTGAGGACAGAACTTGAGAGCTGAAATCGTCGAGCGGCTGGTCGCCGCAATGAAGACGGCCGGGCTGGACGCCGTGGTCACCGTGTCGCCGGAGAACTTCGGCTGGCTGAACGGTTTCGTGGTGCCGTCGCAGCCGCTGATGCGCCACCGGCATGCGATGAGCATCGTGACGGCCGACGGTCGCAACGCGCTCGTCGCCGTCGACATGGAAGAGACGACGGTGCGCAATCGTGCGCCCGACATGCCGGTGCGGATCTGGGCCGAGTTCACCGATTCGCCGATGCAGGCGCTGTCGCAGTCGCTGGGCGAGTTCGGCCTCGCTTCGGGCAAGGTCGGCATCGAGATGGACTACCTGCCGGCCGGGGACTTCGCCGCGCTGGTGCGTGCGATGCCGGGCGCCCGCTTCGAACCCTGCGAAGCGATGCTCGCGCTGCTGCGCCAGTCGAAGACGGCCGACGAGATCGCGCTGATGCGCCGCCTGTCGCGCATCGCCGACCAGGCGATCACCGATGCATTGTCCTCGGTGCATCCTGGCGACAGCGAGATGGACATCGCCGCAGCGCTCACGCGCAACATCTATGCGCTGGGTGCAGAGCAGTTCAAGCTGATGATCGTCGCCACCGGCGAGCGCAGCCAGTTGCCCAACGTCGGTCCGACCGAGCGCAGGCTGGTGGCTCGCGATGTCTGCCGGGTCGAGATCTTCTCGGTGATCGGCGGCTACCAGGCCGGGGTGTGCCGCACCGCGGTGGTCGGCGAGGCGCCGCCGCACGCCGAACGCATCTGGAAGCACCTGGTCGAATGCAAGTACCAGCTGCTCGACATGATCAGGCCCGGAGTTAGCTGCCGCGAAGTCTACGGCGCGTTCATCCGCAAGCTCACCGAGCTGGACCTCGCGCCGATTTCTTTCGTCGGCCACGGCATCGGCCTCCACCTGCATGAAGAGCCCTACCTCGGCAATAACCCGATCATCGGGCGGGACACCGACCAGGTGATCGAGGCCGACATGGTGTTCAGCATCGAGCCGCTGTGCTACCGCACCGGCCATGGCTACGGCATGCAGCTGAAGGACATGATCCGCGTCACCGCGGACGGCTGCGAGCTGCTGTCCGACTACGCGAACACCGATACGCTGCAGCTCGTGAGCTGAGCCGAGCGGCCGGGCTTGCCGTCCCTGCAGGACGGCTGCCCGGTTCGTGCGATCAGTACGGGAACGGCGGCAACTGGGGCTGCCGTCCCTCCGGCAGCGCTGCGCGCGCGACATTCAACAGCATGGCCAGCATCGCGTAGTAGCCGGCGATGATGACCAGGTCGATCAACTGCTGTTCGCCGAAGAACGCCTTCGCTGCGTCGTAGGTGACGTCGCTCACGCACTTGTTCTGCAGCGCCTCGGTCAGCATGTCGTAGAGCAGGGTCTCGTCCTTCGCCATCGACGGCGGTCGACGGCCTTCTGCGATCGCCTGCGCGAGGTCCGGCGACAGCCCGGCCTTCATCGCATGCTGGTAGTGCGAGTTCCACTCGTACTGCTGCGTCCAGTGGCGCGCGGCCATCAGCGTGGCCATCTCGGCCAGCCGGCGGTCGAGCGGCGAGCGGTAGCGCAGGTACTCGCCGAGTTCCTGCATCGGGCCGGCGACACCGGGGCTGCGCAGCAGCGCGATGAAAGGCCCGCGCAGTTCTCCGCGGGGGCCCGCAGCGATATCCGCTGCGACCTTGCGCTGATCGTCGCTCCACTGTTCCTGCGGTATGCGCGGCAGGCGTTCGGCTGGCCGGACGTGCGGATCGTATGCCATCTTCTTTCTCCTTCATCCCCCGTGAGATCATTCCATCTTACGTCAGGAGCGCACGATGAAGGTTCGAACCAACGGCATCGACATTCACTACGTCATCGACGACCGGACCGGCGGCACCGGCCCATGGCTCACGCTGTCGCATTCGCTCGGCTGCAACGTCACGATGTGGGACGACCAGATGGACATGCTGGCGGCACGCTTTCGAGTGCTGCGCTTCGATACCCGCGGCCATGGCCAGTCGAGCGCGCCGCCCGGTCCGTACACGCTCGATGAGCTCGCCGAGGATGTGCACGGCCTGTTCGCGCATCTCGGAATCCGGCGCACGCACTGGATCGGCCTGTCGATGGGCGGCATGATCGGCGAGACCTATGCGCTCGCTCACCCGGGCGTGTTCGAGAGCCTCGTGCTCGCCGACACGACCAGCAAGCGTCCGCCCAATGCACTCGAGATGTGGGGCGAACGCATCCACATCGCGCAGACGCAGGGTATGCAGGCGCTGCTCGAGAGCACGCTGGCACGCTGGTTTACCGCCCCGTTCCGGGCTGCCCGGCCCGACGTGATGGCCCGTATCGGAGCCGACATCCTGGCCACGCCCCCGGACGGCTTCGCCGGCTGCTGCGCGGCCATCGCGCGGGTCGACCTCGCGCATCGCCTGCATGAGATCACCTGCCCGGTGCTGGTGATGGTCGGCGACCAGGACCACGGGACGCCGCCGGAGATGGCGCGCGAGATCCACCGCAACCTGCCCGGCTCGCAGCTCGTGATCATCCCGGACGCATCGCACCTGTCGAACGTCGAACAGCCCGCGTTGTTCAACCGCGCGATCGTCGACTTTCTCGCAGTGCACGCGCCAGCCGGTCGGGGCTGAGCGGCAACTCGGTCAGTGCCAGGTCGAAGTCGCGCAGCGCGTCGGCTACCGCGTTGGCGACTGCCGCGCCGACGCCCTCGGTGCCGCCTTCGCCGACGCCTTTAAGGCCGAGGGCGTTGTGCGACGAGGGAGCGAGGTTCACGCTGATCGCATCGACGCGCGGAAACTCGGTGGCGGTGGCTATCAGGTAGTCGGCGAAGGTGCCCGACAGCATCTGGCCGTCGCGGTCGTAGACGAACTCTTCGAGCAGGGTGCCTGAAAGGCCCTGCACCGATGCGCCGATCACCTGGCCATGCACGATCATCGGGTTGACGGGATTGCCGCAGTCCTCGACGGTCAGCAGGCGCAGTACTTCGATCTGTGCGGTCTCGACATCGACCGCCACATGCGCGACCTGGGTACCGTATTCGAAGGTGCAGCCGCGACTCTCGTACACCATGTCCGCTTCCAGGGCCGACAGGGCCGATGGGTCGCCAGCCGCGGCTTCGCTGCAAAGCATCGGCAGGTCGAGCAGCACCGGTCCGGCGCTGCCGTCCGGGCCGGTCGCGCGCACCACGCCGCCCTCGCATGCCAGCGTGGCGGCCGCCAGGCCGCTGCGCGCGGCGGCCAGCGCGATCCATGCGCTGCGCAACGCCTCGGCCGCGGTGCGCACTGCATTGCCGCCCATCACGATACCCCGGCCATGGAAGGTGCCGCCACCGCGCTTCGTGCCGAGCGTCGAGCAGGCCTGCACCTGTACGGCTTCGAACGGCAGGCCGAGTACGTCCGCTGCGATCTGCGCGAAGGTCGTCTGGTGGCCCTGGCCGCTCGAGGAACAGCCGGTGAACACGTCGATCGCATCCGGCCTGCGCACCCGGATGCGGGCGTACTCGGCCGGGCCGGGGCCGGTGCTGTCGACGAAGCAGCCGATGCCGATGCCGTGGTAGCGGCCATCAACCAGCCGGCCGCGCTGCGCTGCCAGCGCGGCATGGCCGATCTCGTCGAGCGCACGCGCCAGCGCGGCCGGATAGTCGCCGCTGTCGTAGCTGGCCGGACCTTCGTAGGGCACCAGGCTTCCGATCGGGTAGGGCATCTGTTCGCGGCGCACCAGGTTGCGTCGGCGTACTTCGGCGGCATCGATGCCCAGGTCGTGCGCCATCAGGTCGATCAGGCGCTCGCGGAAGAAGTTCGCCTCGTAGCGACCCGGGCCGCGGTAGGTACCCGTTGGTGTGCGGTTGGTGACCACTGCCTCGATGTCGCAGGCGTAGTCGGGGATGTCGTACGGACCCGGCAGGAAGTTGCCGGCCTTGGCGGCCGCGATCACGCCGGTGGTGCGCACATAGGCGCCCATGTCGGCGACCAGCCGGCCGCGCAGGCCGAGGATGCGGCCATCGGCATCTGCCGCGATCTCTAGCTCGCATTCCATCTCGCGTGCGTGGTTCATCGCCAGCAGGTTCTCGCGTCGGTCCTCGATCCACTTGATCGGCAGCCCGGTGATCCGGGCCGCAGCCGGAATGAGCAGGTCTTCGGGGTAGAACTCGCCGCGCGCGCCGAAGCTGCCGCCGACGTCGAGCTCGACGAGGTCGACCTGCGACGGCTCGAGCCCGAGCATGCCGGCCAGCACGTCGCGGTTGAAGTGCGGCACCTTCGCGGCGCCGAGTACCTCGAGGTGCGCGCGCGCAGCGTCCCAGCGCGCGACCAGGCCGCGCGTCTCGAGCGGCACCGAGGAATGGCGATGGCACCTGAAGGATTCACGCCGCGTGTAGGCGGCGCGCGCGAAGGCCGCCGCGGCGTCGCCGCGCCGGCTCTGCCAGCGTTCGGCCACGTTTCGGCCTGAAGCCGGGTGCACGAGGATGCGTCCCGCGCGCGCCGCGTCGAAGGTGACGATCGGCTCGGTCGCCTCGATGTCGGGATACAGCATTTCGGCCGCGTCTTCCGCCAGTGCCCTCGACGTGGCAACCACCAGTGCGACCGGCTCGCCGACATAGCAGACGCGGTCGCGTGCGATCACCGGTTGCAGGTAGTCGAGCAGCCCGGGCAGGATGCCTCCCCGCAGCGGGATCGGCCGGGTGCAGGCGGAGAAGTCCGCAGCGTCGAGCACGGCCACCACGCCAGGCGCGGCCAGCGCGGCAGACTTGTCCATGCTGCGGATGCGGCCGGCTGCCACCGGGCTGCGCACCACCACCGCATGGTGCAGGCCGGCGCACTTGAAATCGTCGACGAACCGGCCCTGCCCGGTCAGCAGGCGCAGGTCTTCCCGCCGCCGCAGCGGCTGGCCGACGAGCTTGCGCATCGACACCGCCTGCCGGCCAGTCAGCGCCGCGCCGCGCGCTTGCGAGGGAGCGGGTTCCTGCCGCCTGCGGCAGGGTCAGCTCCGGTGCCGATCTCGTTGCGCAATGCGCCGGCGTGCTTGAGCAGGTAGGTGGCCGAGCCAGCGATGTCGCGTTCGATGGCTACCCGGGTGCCTCGCGCATTGCCCTTGCGCAGGCAGTCGATCACGGTCTGGTGCCCCGTGGCATCCCAGGGGGTGGCAGGCGCGGTCAGCGAAAAGTACATGAACGGGCCTGCGCGCAGCCAGAGCGATTCGATCAGGCTGGGCAGGATCTCGGAGGCCGAGGCGGAATACAGGGTGAAGTGGAACGCCTGGTTCAGCCGCAGGCAGGCGAGAATGTCGCGGCTCGCGATGGCGCGATGCAGGCGAGCATTGATCTTCTCGAGTGCGGCGACCAGTTTCGGGGTGGCATTGCGGCAGGCCATCTCGGCTGCCATGCCTTCGAGCGCCTTGCGTACACGGGTGAGCTCGGTAAACCTGGCTCTCGTCATGCGTGCGACGGCCACCGAGCCGTTCGGCTGTGTTTCGAGCACGCCGGAGGCGATCATCTGGCCCAGCACGCCGCGCACCGGCATCGGGCTGGTCCCGAGCTTGTGCGCCAGTTGACGCAGGGACAGCGTCTGGCCGGGTACGAACTGCCCGGTCATCAGCGCGACGCGCAGCAGCCGCGCCACCTGCAACTGGAGTTCGCCGCGCTGGCGCCCGGCGTCGTTGCCTGCGCGGACCCTTGTGCCGCCGCGCCCGGCGCCGTTACCGGCGTGCAGGGCCTGTATCGAGGGGAAATCGGTTGATTCGCGCGCGGCGCGGGTCAGTGCATCCATGGCTTTCACTATGCTCAGCAGCCGACGGTGTGTCAAGGATGCGGGCTGGCACGCTGTGCATGCCGGCCGTTGCGCATGCAGCGTGCGCGCCGGGATGCGGGTCCTTGAGCACCTTGAGGACCTTGACCGGCTCGCCTGCTGTGATCACACTTCACGCTGTCGATTCCGGGTGATCACTCCATGAAGGAAGCAGGATGAAGCAGGCGGCCGGAGCAGTGACGGCGACAGGGACAGGGACAGGGACAGGGACAGGGACAGGGACAGGCACGGGCATCGTGGCGGATACGGGGGCCGGCGTCCATGCGGACGGCATGGCCGACATCGACTGGAAGCGCTGCGCGATCG
Source organism: Rhodocyclaceae bacterium (assembly GCA_020248265.1). Taxonomy (NCBI): domain Bacteria; kingdom Pseudomonadati; phylum Pseudomonadota; class Betaproteobacteria; order Rhodocyclales; family Rhodocyclaceae; species Rhodocyclaceae bacterium. The sequence continues at coordinate 79,905 of JADCHX010000005.1, read as the reverse complement.
CAGTCGTCGGCGGTGACCGCCGCGAGCAGGAGATCGCCCGCCTGGCGGCGACGACGGGGGCGACCGTGCGTGCATTCGGTTTTCCGTGGCCCGATGCTGGCATCGAAGGCGTGACCCGCGCCGCCAGCGCGGCGGAGGCGCTCGCCGGTGCGCGTTTCGCGCTGTTTCCGATCCCCGGCATCGCGCCCACCGGTGCCCTGTTCGCCCCCGCCGCGCCCGAGCCGATCATCCCCGACCGGACCATGCTCGCGGCGATGGCGCAGCCGGCCCATGTCATCCTCGGCTGGGCTGATCCGAAGCTGCAGGCGCATTGCGACGCGCTCGGTATCACGCTGCACGAATACGAGTGGGACCAGGACCTGATGCTGCTGCGCGGCCCTGCGATCATCGAAGGGCTCCTCAAGGTGGTGATCGAGAACACCTCGATCACCATCCACAAGGCGAACGTCGCGGTCGTGGGGCAGGGATCCATCGGCTTCCTGCTCGCGCGCTACATGGTCGCGCTGGGTGCGGTCACCCACGTCGCCGCGCGCAATCCTGTGCAGCGGGCCGCGGCCTATGCGGCCGGTGCGCAGGTACACATGCTGGAAGATCTGCCTGCGCTCGCGCCCGGCCTCGACATGGTCTTCTCGACCGTGCCGTCGCGCGTGGTCGGGCGCGACGTGCTGGAACGGCTGCCCAGGCATGCACTGGTCGCCGACCTCGCAGCGCCGCCTGGCGGCGTCGACTTCGAGGCCGCGAAGGAACTCGGCCTGAAAGCCGTCTGGGCACGCGGGCTGGGTAGCCGGGCACCGGTCACCGTCGGTGCCAGCCAGTGGTCGGGTGTCCGGCCGCGCATCGAGAAGATCCTTCGCGCGGACGCCTGAGTCCGCCTCCGATACCCGATCCGATACCCAATCCGAGGAGTTCAGATGCCAGTAGTCACTGTACAGATGTGGACCGGCCGCAGCACCGAACAGAAGCGCAAGCTTGTGGCGGCCATCACCGAGGCCATGGTCGTGCATGCCGCGTGCAAGCCCGACCACCTGCACGTGATCATCCAGGACGTGCCCAAGGACAGCTGGGGTCGTGCCGGCAAGCTCGGCATCGAGAACGAGCCGGACACCCACTGATGGCAACCGACGAGACGCCGCGTACCCTCGGCTTCGCGCACCTGCTGATGCAGGTCGCCGACATCGAGGCCTCGAAGCACTTCTATGTAGACCTGCTCGGTTTCACCATCCGTCCGGCCAGGCCGCTCGCCGACGGCCGGCCGTTCGTGCCGTTCCTCCAGGGGCTGGCGCTGACCACCGGGGGCCCCGGCAAGCCGCTGCAGATCGACCACATGGCCTATACGGTGCACGACGTAGAAGGCCTGGCCACGCGCCTTCGTGCCGCCGGGGTGCATTTCTTCCAGGACGTGCACGACGGCATCTACGGACGTACGATCTATGTCGCCGATCCGGACGGCACCAAGGTCGAGCTTTACGAACCGCCGCGCTGAGTCGTTCTCCGATATTCGTCACGCCGGGCCGTACCGCCGCCATCCCCGCGATACGGACCGCCTTCCCCTGGAGCAAGCAATGCCATCCAGTCTTTCCTCGAGACGCGGCTCCCTCCGTGTCGCCATCGCGCTTGCCCTGGCTGGCTCGACGGTCCTGCTCGGTGCGGCCTCCGCCGATGCCCTGGCGCAGGCCTGGCCGGTGCGTCCGATCCGGCTGATCGTCCCGTTCGGTGCCGGCTCCACTGCCGACATCATCGCGCGGCTGATGGGGGCCCAGTTGTCGAAGGAACTCGGCCAGGGAGTCGCCGTCGACAACCGTCCGGGCGCGGCAGGCACCATCGGTGGTGCCGAGGCGGCACGCGCTGCGCCGGACGGCCATACCCTGGTGCTCGGCACGGTTGCGAGCCATGGTACCGGCACCCTGATGATGGCCAACGTGCCGTATGACCCGGTGCGCGATTTCCAGGCGATCACGCTGATCACGAACGCCCCCGGGCTCATCGCGGTGCATTCGTCGCTGCCGGTGAAGACGGTAAAGGACCTGGTCGCGCTCGCCCGGCGCGATCCGACGATGAACTACACCAGTTCCGGCACCGGCACGACCACCCACCTGTCGGGCGAATTCCTGTTCGCCCGGGCCGGCGTCACGATGACCCACGTCCCGTACAAGGCGCAGGGGCAGGCGATCGCCGATTTCGTCGGCGGACACCTTCCGGTGATGATCTACGCGATACCGGCGCTTCGGCCCTACATAGACAGCGGGAAGATCCGCCCGGTCGCGGTGACCTCGATCAGGCGCGTCCCGAGCCTGCCGTCGGTACCGACGGTCGCCGAATCGATGCTCCCGGGCTTCGATTTCACCGCATGGTTCGGCATCATGGCGCCAGCCGGTACGCCGCGGCCGATCATCGACCGCGTGCACCGGATCATGCTCGGCGCGATGGAGACCGCTGAACTCAAGCAGCAGTTGGCCGCGCAGGGCCTGGAGCCGGTCGGCATGGGTCCGGACGAGTTCCAGGCATTCATGAAGGTCGACCTGCAGCGCTGGCGCGAGGTGATCGCGAGCACCGGCATCAAGGGCCAGTGATCGGTCGCACGGCCTGCGGAAGACAGCCGCAGGCCGCGCGGCATCAGGTCTTGAGCAGTGCGCCCGGGATCGCGCGAGGGTCGCGTACCTTCCAGGCGTTGTTCTCGACCTGCGCCAGGAACTCGGCGACGAACTGGTTGAACAGCGCTGGCTCCTCGAGGTTCACCGCATGGCCGGTCTTGGGCAGCACGACCAGGCCGCACGCCGGCAGGATGCGCTTGAGGAAGATGCCCGGCTGGATGCAGTGATCGTCTTCGTCGCCGACGATCAGCAGTGCAGGCACCTGCATGTTGCGCAGGTTGTCTTCGAGGTCGTAGAGCGATGGCCTGCGCGCCTGCACGCCGCGCATCGTTGCTGCCGCGCCGACCTGCGAGTGCTGTTTCAGGCGCTCGATGAAGGCACGCCAGCCGCGCGGATCCTTGTTCTGGAACTGCACGCGCGCGGCCGCCTCGCCGTAGATCTCGGCGAATTTCGCGGGACCCATCGATTCGAACTTGCCCGCGGCGACCTCGGCCTGGGCGCGCATCTCGCCCTCGAAGGCCTTCTCCGCCCCGTAGCCGGCGGCGGCGGCGGTCAGCGACAGCGCGCGCGCGGGATGGTTGAGCCCGAAGTGCAGGGTAGCGAAGCCACCCATCGAGATGCCGACGATATGTGCCCTGGCGAGGCCGAGGTGGTCCATCACCGCGGCGATGTCGTCACAGGCCTGCCGCTGCGAGTAACGCTCGACGTCCGACGGGATGTCCGACGGCGGATAGCCGCGGGCCGCGTACACGATGCAGCGGTAGCGACGAGAGAAGAAGCCGACCTGCTGTTCCCAGCTGCGGTAGTTGTCGCCGAACTCGTGCACGAACACGATCGGCGTTCCCGAACCGGCTTCTTCGTAGTACAGCTTTACGCCATCGGCAGCGGTCGCGTAGGGCATTGCAGGCTCCTCGGGTTGGGGTGGGTGAGCGGTCAGCCGCGCATGCTGGTCAGGAACATCGCGATCACGAGGGCTGCCGCCGCGCCGACCGCCCAGACCCACTTCGGTACCGCGCCGATCGGGTCCGGGTTCGCCGCCGGCGGCGGCAGCGGGGCCTCTGGTGCTTCGGCTGCAGGCGCTGCGGCGGCAGGCACCGGCGTCTCGTCGCCGGCATCGGCGCCGCCGGTCGCGACGACGTTCTTCTCGAACGCGTCGAAGAATTCCTGTGCGAGCTTGGTCGCCGTGCCCTCGATCAGCCGCGAGCCGACCTGTGCCAGCTTGCCTCCGACCTGGGCATCGGCGACGTAGTTGAGGCGCGTGCCGCCATCGACTTCCAGCAGGGTGACCGTCGCCTTCATCTTGCCGAAGCCGGCGACACCGCCCTGGCCCTCGCCGACGATCGTGTACTGCTCGGGCGGCGTCAGGTCGATCAGCTTCACGTTGCCCTTGAACCTGGCTTTCACAGGGCCGACCTTCAGGGTGAGGGTCGCATTGAGCTCGGTGTCTGACACCTTGTCGATCGTCTCGCAGCCGGGGATCGAGCGCTGCAGCACGCCTGCATCGTTGAGTGCTGCCCAGACTACCGGCCGCTTGGCCGGGATGATTCGTTCGCCTTTGATTTCCATCGTCGTACCTGCCTGTGTGGGTGAGTTCGGGCGGAAGTGCCGTGCCGTGATTGCCGCAGGTCAGAACCGGAACAGGCGGCGCGGGTTGCCATCCGCGATCAGTTCGATGTCGCGGGCGCCGATCCCGGTCGCCCGCAGGGTTGCCATCGGGTCGTGGTCGGCGGGCGGGAACGAATCGTCGCTGCCCAGTACCACGCGATCCGCGCCGACGCGTTCGATGAGGTAGCGCAGCGCGGCAGGTTCGTGGAGGATCGTGTCGTAGGACAGCCGCGTCAAGTACGACGAAGGTGCCATGGCCGCGACGTCCTGCTGCTGCTTCCGGTCCATCCGGCCATGCATGCAGTCGAAGCGGCCAATGAGCCAGGGCAGCGCACCGCCGCCATGCGACAGGATCAGTTCCAGCTTCGGGAAGCGGTCGAGTACGCCGGACCCGATCAGCGATCCGACGCACAGCGTGGTGTCGTACGTGTACTGAACGATCTGGTTCAGCGCGTGGCGCGTGGTGCGCGCGTTCGGGGCTGGCGCGGCCGGATGGATGAACACCGGCACGCCGAGCGACTGCGCGCAGGCCCAGTATGCGTCGAGGTCGATGTCTCCGAGGTTGGTGCCCTCGATGTTGGCGGCGACGACGCCGCCGACGGCGCCATCTTCGCGCACCGCACGCTCGAGTTCGCGCGCGGCACCCGCCGCATCGGGCAGGGCACCCGAGGCGAGCCAGGAGAAGCGCGACGGCTCGCGCGCACACAGGCGCGCCAGCGAATCGTTCAGCAGCCGGTGCCAGCGGGTGCCCTGGGCATGGGGCAGTGCGTAGGCGAAGATGTCGGTCCATACCGACAGCACCTGCCGGTCGATGCCGGTGCGGTCCATGCTCGCCAGCCGATCGGGCACCGGCTCGACCAGCTTGCTGAAGAACGGGCGTACCTGCAGCCCGTGGGCGAAGCGCAGGCAGTGGCAACCCGGCGAGGACTCGACCACCGACACGCCGAAGTCGGCGGCGCGGGCGGACAGTGGCTCGAGGATCTCGAGCGGGACGTAGTGGGCGTGGACATCGATCGGCATGACGGCAGTTCTCTGGCAGTGCAGTGGAAATCCGCGCGTGCGCGGGAGGTGGGATCGGCAGGCAGGGCGGCGAACGCGCAGCCACCGATGCCCGCGCGTTCAGTTCGTGCCCGCCCTGTTGCGCGCCTCGCGCATCGCGCGCGCAAGGCGCTCCGGCGACAGTGGCAGGTCGGTGATCTTCACGCCCAGGCCGGCGAGTGCAGCCGCCACCGCATTGCCGAGCGCGGCGCCGGTGGCGACGATACCGCCTTCGCCCGCACCCTTGACGCCCAGCGGATTGAGCTTCGAGGGGTGGGCCTCTAGTGTGATCACTTCGATATTCGGGAAGCCGGTGGCGGTTGCGACCAGGTAGTCGGCGAGCGTTCCGGTGACCAGCTGGCCGCTGTCGTCGTATACGAGCTCGTCGAGGAAGGTCGCGCCTATGCCTTGCACCGCCGCACCGATCGCCTGCCCGTGCACCAGCAGCGGGTTCACCGCGCGTCCGATGTCCTCGATCGCCAGGAAGCGCAGCAACTCGACTTCGGCCGTCTCCGGGTCGACCGCCACCTGCGCCACATGGGTCCCGTAGGTATAGGTACGCTTTTTCACCTCGAACAGCGCGACCGCCTCGATCGCTGCGGCCGCCATCGTGTCGCCGGCGTCGGCCAGCGTGGCGATCTCGGCGAAGGTGCCCGGGTGCAGTGGCACGGATTCGCCGCCGGCGGCGGGCGCGTCGGCACGGCGCAGGAACCGCCCCGCCCGATAGTCGATCATCGACGGTTCGATGCCGTGGTGCTGTGCGCACCAGGCGCGGGCCTGCGCTACCAGCTTCTCGGCGGCGCGGTGCAGCGCGCTGCCGCCCACGACGACCGCACGGCTGTGGTAGGTGCCATAGCCGAACTCGACCAGCGTGGTCGATCCGTGGTGCAGGGTGAAGGCCTCGATCGGCAGGTCCAGCACGTCGGCGACGATCTGCGCCATCACCGTCTCGTGCCCCTGCCCGGACGCGGAGCAGGCGGTGAACAGGTCTATGCCACCGTCGGGTCGCGCCTTGATGCGGCCGGTCTCCGAAGGCCCGGCACCGCTGGATTCGACGAAGCAGGCGAGTCCGACGCCGAGAAGGCGCCCATCATCGGCGACGTTGCCGACCTTCAGCATGTCTCCATAGCCGGTCTCGGCGAGGGCACGCTCGAAGGCCATCGGATAGTCGCCGGTATCGAACTCGATGGCGGGCTCGTACGGGCAGAGCTGGCCGTTCGGGAACGGCATCTCGTCCGGGCCGATCAGGTTGATGCGCCGGATCTGCGCCGGATCGATCCCGAGGTCGGCCGCGGCGAGGTCGATCAGCCGCTCGCGGAAGAAGTTGGCCTCGTACCGGCCCGGTCCCCGGTAGGTGCCGACCGGTGTCTTGTTGGTGATCAGCGCCAGCACTTCGAAAGCGCAGTCGGGCATCCGGTACGGCCCCGGCATGAACTGGGCGGCCTTCGCCGGCACCACGCCGCCGTTGGTGCGTACGTAGGCACCGAGGTCGCCAAGCACCCGTCCGCGCAGCCCGATGAAGCGTCCGTCTGCTTCGCAGGCGATCTCGAGCGTGCATTCGATCTCGCGCGAATGATTGGTCGCGAGCAGATGCTCCCGCCGATCCTCGATCCACTTTACCGGACGTCCCAGCGAAAGCGCGGCGAAAGGCACGAGGAAGTCTTCAGGATAGAGTTCTCCGCGCACGCCGAAGCTGCCGCCGACATCCAGTTCCAGCAGTTCGACCGCGGACTCCTCCATCGAGAAGACCTTCGCCAGCCAGCGGCGGTTGAAGAAGGTGACCTTGGCGGCGCCCCAGATGCGCAGCACGCGCTGCCGGGCGTCGAACTCGGCCAGCAGACCACGGGTTTCCATCGGCAGCGCGGCCTGACGGTGGCAGCGGAACGTTTCGCGGCGGCGGTAGGGCGCGCGACCGAAGCCGCCCTCCGGATCGCCACGCGACACCGTATACCTGGCGGCGATGTTGCTGCCGGCATCCGGATGGACCAGCGTGCCGCCAGCCTCGGCCTGGTGCACGTCCGTGACCGGCGGCTCGGTGTCGTACTCGACATCGACGAGGTCTAGCGCGTCCTCCGCGACATAGCGGTCGTCGGCCACCACGAGCGCAACCGGTTCGCCGACATGTCGCACGCGGTCGTTCGCGAGCGGGTACTGCAGGTAGCGTTCGAATCCCTCGAGCGGCGCCAGCCGGATCGGTATCGGCTGCGCGATCGAGGCGATGTCGGCCCATGTGTAGACGGCGACCACGCCGGGCAGGGCGAGTGCACGCGATGCATCGATGCCAAGGATGCGGGCATGCGCATGCGGGCTGCGCACCACGACGGCGTGCAACTGGCCCGGACGCTTGAGGTCATCGACGAAGATCGCGCGGCCGGTCAGGAAGCGCGCGTCCTCGGTGCGCGGGAGTGCGCGGCCGACCTGCGGGCCACCCGCTGCTGCCCCGCGTTGCGCCGCCACGCTGGCCGTTGCGTTCAAGCCACCGTTCCTTCGCGCAGGCGCCGGGCTGCGTCGAGGATCGCCTCGACGATCGGCACGTAGCCGGTGCAGCGGCACAGGTTGCCGGAGATCGCGTGGCGAACCTCGTCCGGCGTAGGGTCGGGCGTTTCTTCGAGCAGTGCATGCGCGGTGGTGAGCAGCCCGGCAGTGCAGAAGCCGCACTGCAGAGCATGATGTTCGCGGAACGATTCCTGGAGCACCGACAGACCGGTTTCGCCGCGCAGCACCGCCGGACCGTTCAACGGGCAGCGCTCGGCCAGACCCTCGACCGTCACCACCGAGGAGCCGTCGGCCTGCACCGCATACATCAGGCAGCCGCGGACCGAGCGGCCATCGACCAGCACGGTACATGCGCCGCACACGCCATGCTCGCAGCCCAGGTGCGTGCCGGTGAGGTCGAGCGTTTCGCGAAGGAAGTCGGCCAGCGTCATCCTCGGTTCGACGCCTCGCTCGAACTGCTTTCCGTTGACCGTCAGGCGGATTGAATACGTCATCGGTCAGCTCCGGAGACGGCGCCGGGGGCCAGCGCCTTTGCGAGGGTGCGCCGGACCAGCACGTGCGCGAGTTCACGCCGGTACTCGGCGCTGGCCTGGTGGTCGGAGCGCGGCTCCAGCCCGTCGGCGGCGAGCGGGGCCACCCGTTCGGCCAGGCCCGGCACAGCCGGCTCGCCAATGAGCGCAGCTTCGACGGCGCTTGCGCGAATCGGCAGGTCTGCTGCACCGAACAGTACGACGCGTGCTGCGCTGATACGCGAGGCCGCATCGACGTCAACGCTCAGCGCGACGCCGAGCATCGCATAGTCGCCATGGCGCCGCGCGATCTCGGCAAAGCCGTGCCGGCGTCCGGCGGGGCAGGCCGGAAAACGTATCCCGACCAGTATCTCGTCGCTGGCCAGCGCCGTGGTGAACAGACCCCGGAAAAAAGACCCGGCTGCGACTTCGCGCCGGCCCGAAGGCCCCTGGATATGCATGGTGGCGTTGCAGGCCACGGCGACCGCCGGTAGTTCCGCGGAAGGGTCGGCATGCGACAGGCTGCCACCGAGCGTGCCACGGTTGCGGATCTGCACATGGGCGACCCAGGGCATCGCCGCATGGATCAGCGGTTGCAAGCGGGCCAGCTCCGGCGAGAGTTCGAGGGTCCGGCTGCGAACCATCGCGCCGGCCAGCACCGAGCCATCCGCTTCGATCTCGAGTCTTCCGAGCCCTTCGACCCGGTTGAGGTCGATCAGGACCGCCGGGCTGGCCAGCCGCAGCGCGAGCACCGGCGCGAGGCTCTGGCCACCGGCCAGCAGTCTTGCATCATCGCCGTGCCGGGAAAGGGCTTCGACCGCCTCATCGAGGCTGCGTGGGGCAAGGTAGTCGAACGCGGCAGCTTTCATCGCGACTGCTGTATCCCTGTTGTGATCAGCGTACCGGGCTGCACCGCCCGACGAACCTTGCAAGCTTACGTCAGATCCGCAGCGAGGTCGGTCCGGATCCCGGCCGTGTCCCGGACCGTGCGCGACTCAGCGTCCGATGGCCGCCAGCTTCTGGCTGATGTCGTCGGCCGCCCGCCGGGTCAGCGCGATGATTCGTGTGCGTTGCCGCTCGGTGAGACGGAATGCCGGCCCGGCCACCGAAAGCGCCGCGGCCAGCCGCGTACCCTCGGCCACCGGGGCGGCTGCAGCCCAGATGTCGGGCGTGATCTCTTCGGAACTCTCCGACCAGCCCTGGCGCACGATGGTGGCCAGTTCCTCGGCGAACGGACCTGGCCGGCGCCGCAGGTCGGGATCGATCTTGCGCGCGCGCGCCAGGTATTCGTCGCGTTCGCGGTCGACCATGTGGGCCAGCAGCAGCTTGGGCGACGCACCGCGGTGCAGCGGGAAGGATGCGCCGACCTCGAACGACAGCCTGACACGCTGGACCGATTCGGCGCGCTCGATGCAGATCGCGGCATCGCCCACGCGGCGCACGAGGATTACCGTCTCGCCGGATGCGTCGCGCAGTTTCTCCATCACCGGAAGCGCGACGTCGATGAAGCTGAACGCGGCGCGCGAGGCGCGGGCCAGCTCGACCATGCGCGGGGACAGGTGGTAGCCGCCATGGCCGTCGTCGGTGACCAGGCCGACCTCGCGCAGCAGCGCGATGTAGCGGTAGGCGGTCGACAGCGGCACCTTGACGCTCTTCGCGATGGCATCGACGGTGACGATCGGGCGGTCGGGCGTGAACGAGGTGAGTACCTGCAGCACCTTGCGCGAACTGGCGGTGCCGCGGATGCGCTTGGCCGGTGCGAGCGGCAGCAGTGCCTTCGGCCGGGGTGTCGCGGCGCGGGGCGCGGTTGCGCGAGCCCTGGTAGTCGTCTTCTTGCTTGGCATGTTGGTGGTCTTCTGGATTGATTCTTCTTACAGGTGAGTATAGCCTTATCTGCAAGTGAGATGTCGTTGGCGACTTCGATCCAGTCTCGCTCCAGCAGCGCCGGGGTGGCCGGTCGACGGTCCAGCACGTTTCCGGGCCACGTCGTGCGGTCGGTGCTGGCAATATCCAGTCCGGCCATGTGCCGGCGAACCAACACACGGGAGAATTCGATGGACCTGCAACTTTCCGGGAAGAAAGCCCTGATCACCGGTGCCAGCATGGGGATCGGCAAGGCGATCGCGCTGTCGCTGGCCAGGGAAGGCTGCGACGTGGCGCTGTGCGCGCGCGACAAGTCCAGGCTCGATGTCGCCGCCGACGAGATACGCACCGAGACCGGACGGACGGTGTTCACCATCGCCGCAGACCTCACGCGCGCCCCTGACGCCGAAGCGTTCATCCGCGAATCGCATCGCGCGCTGGGCCGCATCGACATCCTGGTCAACAATGCGGGTTCGGCGCCCGGTGGCGTCATCGAAACGCTCAGCGAGGCCGACTGGGAGCAGGCGCTGCAGCTGAAGTTCATGGGGTACATCCGGTGCCTGCGATACGCGCTGCCGATCATGGTCGCGCAGGGTGGCGGGCGTGTCGTGAACCTGATCGGCAATGACGGCATCAAGGAATCGTACTGGGAGATCGCTCCCGGCGCGGCCAATGCCGCGGGCCAGAACATGAACAAGGCGCTGGCCGGCCAGTACGGCCGCAACAACATCAGTTTCGTCGCCGTAAACCCCGGCCCGGTACGTACCGAGCGGTGGGACGGGCTGGTCAAGGCGATGGCACGGGACATGAAGCTCTCGTACGAGCAGGCGGACCAGCTCGCCCCGCGCAGCATTCCGCTCGGGCGCATCGCCGAGGTCGATGAAGTGGCGAACCTGTGTACCTACCTCGCGTCGCCGCTGGCGTTCTTCGTCAACGGCACCATGATCGAGATCGATGGTGGCCAGCAGAAGCCGTTGATGGACCAGTTGCGCGACCGCTAGCCCGCGCGCATGAGCCCGGACGGCGGGCCGGCGAGGCCGCTGATCGAAGCGCTGCTGCAGCGCATCGGCCGCGAGGATGCCTCGCTCCATGCGCTGAGCGCGCGCACGGAGCCGTCCGCGCTCGCCGCAGCGGAGCGCCTCGATGCGCTTGCGCCGGCATTGCGTGGCGCACTTCCACTCGCCGGGATGCCGGTGGTGGTCAAGGACCTCATCGACACGCCGCCGGCCGCCTGCAGGGGTGGGCTCGACCTGTTCGCTGGCTGGTACCCTGCAGTGCCAGCCGAGTCGGTGCGCCGGCTCGAGGCAGCCGGGGCGGTGGTGGTCGGGGTCGCCGAAACCGACAACGCCGGGTTCGGGGTGCGTACCGCACAGGTGCGCCATCCGCGTGCACCGGGGCATACCGTCGGCGGCTCGAGCGGCGGTTCGGCTGCGGCCGTGGCGGCCGGCTGGGTGCCGGCGGCGTTGGGCACCGATACCGGTGGCAGCATCCGGATACCCGCAGCCTGCTGTGGCGTGGTCGGCTTCAAGCCAACCTGGGGGCGTGTGCCGGTACGGGGCGTGCGTACGCTGGTTGCGTCGCTCGACCATGTGGGGCCGATTGCCTGTGATGTCGCGACCCTGCGGCGCGTGCAGCAGGTACTCGATCCAGACGGTGTGCCGGCGCTTGATCCGGCGCCATCGGACGGACTTCGTTGGGGGCAGCTGCGGATCGGCATCGAAGGTTCGCGCGTCGCCGAGTGCGACCCGGCCACCTCGGCGGCGATCGAAAGGGCCATCGAGCGGCTCGCGGCCGCGGGGGCGCGGCTGGCTCCGGTGGACCTGCCTGGCGATCCGCTGCTCGACCGGGTGCACGAGACTGTGTTCTGCCATGAGGCGGCACAGGCCTGGCGCGCAGTGCTGCGCGACCCGCAGCAACTGGCCCGGCTTCCGCTGATGGTCCGCAATACCCTGCTGGCCGGTGCGGCCATGGCGCCCGGGGCCTATCAGGCCGCCATGGCCGAGCGCATGCGCCTGCGCGACACCATCGACCGGCTGCTGGATTCGGTGGACCTGCTGCTGTGCCCGACGGTACCGGTGCTGGCGCCGCGGGTGGACGCCCGGCAGGTGCGGCTGCGGGGCCGGGATCACGGCTTTACCGGGCTGCTGATCCGCGATACCCGACTGTTCAACCACACCGGTCATCCGGCCCTGGCCCTGCCCCTGCCACTGCCACCGTCGGAGGCAGACTCCGCCGACCCGAGGCAGGCCAGCCTGCAACTGGTCGCCGCGGCGGGTCGGGACGGCTGGTTGCTCGAAGCCGCGCAGGCCATCGAGGCACTGCTCGCCGACCGCTGAACCGGCGTCTCTCGATCGCGAATGGGCGCCCGCGCGGTGCCGGGTGGCGCTCCCGGACCTGACGCTGCGCTGTCGGCAGTGCGGATCGAACGTACCCGCCTCCAAAGAAGCGGTTCAGCCGGATGTTTGAGGGGGACAAATTGTCCGGAATCGGTCAAAATTCCAACCTAGGCTCTGTTGTCTCGAGAGCCGTATTCGGCCGGGTTGGCGCCCGGTACTCAAGAAGCCGCGTCGCAGGCCGTTACCCCAACGGAACTTGCTCAACTGAAGACCAGAGGCCCCCGTGCTTACCAAAGGACTGTTCCGTTTTCTCGCCGTCACCGGTTTCGTCGCCGCCGGCATGACCCCCGCCATCGCACAGCAGAGCGCGATCGACTCGCAGTTGTCGCGCCTGAGTGGGCGCATGGAGGCGCGCAACATGGCCCAGGCCTCGCGCGACCTCACTGGTTCGCTGCGCCACGGTCAGCGCACCGACTGGACGATCTTCCTGGTGAAGGAAGTCGACTACCGCATCCACGGTGTGTGCGACAACGACTGCCGCGACCTCGACCTGATCCTGCTCGACGAGCGTGGCAACGAGATCTCGCAGGACACTTCCACTGACGACATCCCGATCGTCAACGCTCGCCCGAAGTGGACAGGCCGCTTCACGCTGCGCGTGATCATGGAAGACTGCAAGGTCAACCCCTGCAACTACGGCGTGCGCTTCTTCGCCGACAAGTAACCGGTCGGTGGCGGCCAGCCGCGGCTCAGATGATGCCGCGGCTGCGCAATGCCTCGATCTGCGCAGCCGAGCGCCCCAGCAGTTCGCCAAGCACGCCCTCGGTGTGCTCGCCGAGCAGCGGCGGACGCCGGTGCTCCACCGGCGTGGCGGAGAAGCGCATCGGACTTGCGATCGTCGGTACTTCACCGGCGGACGGATGCGGCAGCTTCATCGCCAGCCCGCGTGCGCGCGCCTGTGGATCTGCGAACACCCGATCCATCGTGTTGATCGGCCCGCAGGGCACACCAGCGGCTTCGAGCGCGCCGATCCAGTGGTCCATCGTCTCGCAGGCAATCGCTGCCGCCAGCAGCGGCGCCAGCACGGCGCGGTTGCGCACGCGGTCCGCGTTGCTCAGGAAGCGCGGATCGTCGGCCAGCGCAGGCGTACCGATCACCGCGCACAGCCTCCGGTACTGGCCATCGTTGCCGGTGGCGACGATGATGCTGCCGTCCTTCGCGCGGAAGGTCTGGTAGGGCACGATGCTGGGATGGCCGTTGCCGATGCGCGGCGGAATCTCGCCGGACACCAGGTAATGCATCGCCTGGTTCGACAGGTATGCCACCTGCACATCGAACAGAGCGAGGTCGATGTACTGGCCGGTGCCGGTCGAGTGACGCGCCTGCAGCGCGGCCAGCACCGCTATCGTCGCGTACTGGCCGGTCATGATGTCGGTGACTGCAACGCCTGCCTTGACCGGACCGCCACCGGGCACGTCGTCGGGTTCCCCGGTGATGCTCATCAGGCCGCCCATGCCCTGCATCAGGAAATCGTAGCCGGCACGCTCGCGGTACGGACCGGTCTGGCCGAAGCCGGTGATCGAGCAGTAGATGAGCCTCGGGCAGGTCACCGACAGCGACGCATAGTCGAGCCCGTACTTCGCGAGGCCACCGACCTTGTAGTTCTCTAGCAGGATGTCGGATTTCGCGGCCAGTTCCTGCGCGATCGCCTGTCCCTCCGGCGTGGCGATGTCGAGCGTGATCGAACGCTTGCCGCGGTTGGTCGACAGGAAATAGGCGGACTCCCGGGTCGGTTCGCCCGCGGCATCCTTCGCGAACGGCGGACCCCAGCCGCGGGTGTCGTCACCGGCGCCCGGGCGTTCGACCTTGATCACCTCCGCGCCGAGGTCGGCGAGGTTCTGGCCGCACCACGGACCGGCCAGTACCCGAGAGAGATCGAGCACCCTGCAACCTTCGAGCGGACCGCGCATCTTGTGTCCCTTGTTCATTCATCGCCGACGAACGGCAGTAGCGCCTGCAGTACCGCGGGCGAGGAGAAAAGGCGTCCGGCGTCGTCGCCGGCATCGGCGACCTCCACCAGCCGCCAGTAGACAGGGCGCCCGCTCTCCAGTGCCGCCTGCCGGCCGGCGCTGAGCAGGTTGCGTCCGCGCGCGAGCAGCGAATCACCGGCCGGCCCGCCGACGGCGCGGTCGGCCCGGCTGCTGCCCAGCACGAGCGTCAGGGGCTGGGCCAGGTAGGCGCGGATCGCCGGTTCGCTCGCCATCGAACCGGGCAGTTGCCCGAACCCCCAGGGGAAATCGAGCGATCGGTTGGGCATCAGCGTGGTGCGCGGATTCGCCGCGACGATATGCATCGCCTCGGTCGGTGCAAAGGCGGACCAGCGCATCAGCGCTTCGGCGCCGGCCCCGTGGCCGAGCAGGGCATGGGGTACCGGGGCGCCGCCGTCGCTGCACAGTTGCCCGATCAGCGAGGAGAGCACCGCATCGAGCCTGAGCGCGGGCGGTTCCGGCTCGATCACCACGCCGTTGTCCGGAAAGGTGCGCCGCGCGACGCCTGCCCACGGATAACGCCACGCCGAGAACCGCTCGGCGTCGAGTTGCGGGGCGGCGATCGTATAGCCGTGCGCCTCGGCGATCGGGATCGCGAGGTCGCGGTAGCGCCTTGCGTCGCCGCCTTCGTCGTGCAGCACGACCAGCACCGGACCACGCACCGGCCGGTTGGCCGCCAGGTATCCGGGAAGCGGCGGTGCGGCCGCGGGCCGATAGGTGAATACCGTGAGCGCCAGCCCGCCGGCCTGCATATCGAGCCGCCCCGGGCCGGGCGGAACCCTGGATACGGCGGGGCTGGCGTTCATCGAAGCCGCCGTGTCTCCGGCCTGCGCATTCGACGCGGCCGCAGCCAGTCCGCCGAGCAGCGCGGCGGCCAGCAGGACCGACGACAGCACGTGCCGGCTCAACCGCCGAACGCGGGGATCCCGGTCTGCGCACGGCCGAGGATCAGCGCATGGATGTCGTGCGTGCCCTCGTAGGTGTTGACCGCTTCCAGGTTCATCACGTGCCGGATCACGTGGTACTCGTCGGCGATGCCGTTGCCGCCGTGCATGTCGCGCGCGGTACGCGCGATCTCGAGCGCCTTGCCGCACGAGTTGCGCTTGAGCAGCGACACCATCTCGGGTGTGAGCTGGTGCGCATCCATCAGCCGTCCGAGCTGGAGCACCGAATGCAGGCCGATCGTGATCTCGGTCTGCATGTCGGCGAGCTTCTTCTGGATCAGCTGGTTCGCGGCGAGCGGGCGGCCGAACTGGCTGCGGTCCATCGTGTACTGGCGCGCCGCATGCCAGCAGAACTCGGCGGCACCGAGCGCACCCCAGGCGATTCCGTAGCGCGCACGGTTCAGGCAACTGAACGGACCCTTGAGGCCGGTCACGCCCGGCAGCACGTTTTCGTCCGGGATGAACACGTCCTGGAACGACAGCATGCCGGTGATCGATGCGCGAAGGCTGAACTTGCCTTCTATCTTCGGCGCGCTGAAGCCCTTCATGCCCTTCTCGACCAGGTAGCCGCGGATCACCCCCGCGTCGTCCTTGCCCCACACCACCGCCACATCGGCGATCGGAGAATTCGTGATCCAGTTCTTCGCGCCGTTGAGGATGTAGCCACCGTCGACCTTGCGCCCGCGGGTGGTCATGCCGGCCGGATCGGAACCGTGGTCGGGTTCGGTCAGGCCGAAGCAGCCGACCCATTCGCCCTTCTGCATGCGCGGCAGGAACTTCTCTTTCTGCGCATCGCTGCCGTAGGCGTGGATCGGGTACATCGCCAGCGACGACTGTACGGAGAACGCCGACCGGTAGCCGGAATCGACGCGCTCGACCTCGCGCGAGATGAGCCCATAGCTCACGTAGTTGACGCCGGCACAGCCGTAGCCGTCCAGCGTGGCGCCGAGGAAACCCATCTCGCCCATCTCGTTGAAGATTTCGCGGTCGAAGGTCTCGTTGCGGTTCGCCATCAGCACGCGAGGCATCAGCCGGCCCTGGCAGTATTCGCGTGCCGAATCGCGGATCATCCGCTCCTCGTCCGACAGCAGGTCGTCGAAGCGCAGCGGGTCGTCCCACTGGAATGCGGCTTTGGCGGACAGCTTCTCGGGTTTCATCGCGTTTCCTCCGGAGGGCGCAGTGCTGCGCGGGGCTGGGTCGGGAGGCATGCATGCACGCGGGCGGAAGCCTGCGAAGCTTCGTACACTCGCGGGTCCCGGCCTCCTCGACCTCGATTCCCTCGATTGTAGGCAATCGCCGGGAGTGCGTCCCGGAATCCTGCGCTTGGCAATCACCGGCTTCGACATCCAGCACGACGTACGCCGCCGCCCAGCCGGGCACGGGCCGGCCGCGCTCGCGCTGGCCGGCATGTTCACGCTGGCGGTCGCGATGGCCATCGGCCGCTTTGCGTTCACGCCGCTGTTGCCGATGATGCAGGCCGACAGCGGGCTGTCGCTGGCTGCGGGCGCCGCGCTCGCATCGGCCAACTATCTCGGATACCTCGCCGGGTCGGTACTCGCGGTGCTGCTGGGCTCGGCCAGCCACCGGGCGATCCGCAGCGGACTCGTGGGCGTGACGCTGGGTACGCTGGCGATGGGGCTGGTCGACGGCCTGTGGCCCTGGCTCGTCTTGCGCTTCCTGACGGGTGTCGCCAGTGCCTGGGTGCTTATCTTCGCCGCGACCTGGATGTTCAACCGCCTGGCGGAGGCAGGTGAGCCGCGCTGGGGCGCCTTCGTGTTCACCGGCATCGGCTGTGGCATCGCCGCCACTGGCCTGGCCTGCATGGGCATGGTGATGGCCGGTGCCAGCGCACGCGCGACCTGGCTGCTGCTCGGGCTCGCGTCCGCGCTGTCGACGCTGTTCGTGTGGCGCTTCTACCGTCCGAGGCCTGGCGCGGGGGCGACGACCGCCCGGGCCGCCAGGGTACGGTTCGGGGCGGCTGCCCGCCGGCTGGTCGTGGCCTACGGGCTTGCCGGCTTCGCCTATATCGTGCCGGCCACCTTCCTGCCGCTGATGGCACGCGAGGCGCTCGCCGGTGCCGCTGCCGCGCAGTGGGCCTACGCGGCCTTCTGGCCGCTGGCCGGCCTGGCCGCCGCGACCTCCACGCTGCTCACGCTGCGCCTGCGTGCGCCCGACGACCGGCAGTTGCGCGCTGCGCTGGTCGCGCAGGCGATCGGCGTGGCCGCCCCGGCGGTGTCGGCCCATCCGCTGGCGCTGGCCGTGTCGGCTGTGCTGGTCGGCGGCACCTTCGTACTGGTCACGCTGACCGCGCTGCGGGTCGCGCGGCTGGTCGAGCCGGCGCACGCGACCCGGCTGTTCGCGGTGATGACGACATGGTTCGCCTTCGGGCAGGTCGCCGGTCCGCTGGTGGCCGAGCGCATGGTGGCGTGGACCGGTGGTTTCGGCGCTGCGCTCGCCCTGGCCGGTGCCAGCCTGGTCCTGGCGATCGTGCTGACCCCGGTCGCGCCGCGCCGCGCGGGCTGACCGGCCCCGCCATGCGCGCACCGATTGCGCAGTCGGTGTAATGTTCGCGCCGTCATCGAATCCCACACGAGGAGCCGTGCCCATGTCGACACCCGCATCTACGACCCAGCGCCCGCAGGTCATCGCGCTTGAAGAACATTACTTCGATGCCGAACTGTCGAAACTCTTCGAAGGTTACGAGGCGCAGCCGAAGATGGGCAAGCGCCTGCTCGACATGGACGACGAACGCATCCGCCTGATGGACGAGGCCGGCGTCGATATCCAGGTCCTGTCGCATGCCGCGCCGGGCACGCACCGCCTGGATGCCGCCACTGCGGTGCCGATCGCGCAGCGGGTGAACGACCGCCTGAAGCAGATCATCGACCGCAACCCGTCTCGTTTCGCAGGCTTCGCCACGCTGCCCGCGTCCGATCCGCAGGCCGCAGCCGACGAACTGGAGCGCTGCGTGACGAAGCTCGGCATGAAGGGCGCGATGGTGCATGGCCTGACCAACGGCCTGTTCATCGACGACAAGCGCTTCTGGCCGATCTTCGAGCGCGCGGAAAAGCTCGACGTGCCGATCTACATCCATCCGTCGCGCCCGCACCCGGCGGTGATCGAGGCCTACTACAAGGACTACGTGAAGGAGTTCCCGTCGATCACCAACGCGGGCTGGGGCTTCGGCGTGGAGACCGGTACCCAGTGCCTGCGCCTGGTCCTGTCGCGGGTGTTCGAGACCTACCCGAAGCTGAAGATCATCTGTGGCCACCTCGGCGAGGGCCTGCCGTTCCTGCTCTGGCGCATCGACATGACGATGTCGCGCTCCGGCAACACGCCGCTGTACTTCCGCGAGACCTTCCGCAACAACTTCTGGCTGACCACCAGCGGTGCTTTCTCGCATGCCGCGCTGCTGTGCACGGTGATGGAGATGGGCATCGACCGTATCCTGTTCGGCATCGACTATCCGTACTGCGAGAACGCGCCCGGTACCGAGTGGATGAAGGACGTGCCGCTGTCGACCGAAGACCGCATCAAGATACTGAACGGCAACGCGAAGAAACTGCTGCGCATGTAGCCGGCGCTGCCGTGCGGCGGGCGCTGTCCGTGTCCGCCGCGCGGTCGTCCGGCAGGTCCGGGACGCGGGCCTAGGCCGGCCGTGGCGGTGGCTCTATGGTGCCGATGTGCATGCCGTAGCTGCCGCGCCGGCGGTCTTCGAAGTAGTGGGTGAGGGTGTTGCGTACCGTCGCGAACGCTATCTCCTGCCACGGGATCTCGGCCTCGGCGAACAGCTTCACCTCCAGCGATTCCTCGCCCGCGCCGAAACCCAGGTCGAGCAGGCGGGCGCGAAACAGCAGGTAGACCTGGCTGATGTGCGGGATGTTGTACATCGCGTAGAGGTGCAGCAGCTCTACCCGTGCATTGGCTTCTTCGAGCGTCTCGCGGGCGGCACCCTGCATCGTGGTCTCGCCGTTCTCCATGAACCCGGCCGGCACCGTCCAGTAGCCGCGCCGCGGCTCGATCGCCCGGCGGCAGAGCAGGATCCTGTCTTCCCATTCCGGGATGCAGCCGACCACCATCTTCGGGTTCTGGTAGTGGATCGTGCTGCAGGCATCACAGACGAAGCGCGGCAGCGCATCGCCGGCCGGTACCTTCAGGCTCACGGTTGCACCGCAGTGGCTGCAGAAGTTCATCGTCTCGACCTGTCGCGGGGAGCCGGATTATTGCATCGCCGGCGCGCTCATGTGCCCGAGGCCGCCGGCGCGCCGGCGGCGCGGAACGGGGCGTGCTCGTTCAGTTCGTCGACATAGTGGGCGATGCCGCGCGCCTCGCGCGCGAGGAAGTCCTCGACCGCACGTGCGAACTGAGGATGGGCCAGCCAGTGTGCAGAGTGGGTGACCACCGGTGTCAGGCCGCGCGCGAGCTTGTGTTCGCCCTGGGCGCCGCCTTCGAACACCGCGACCCGGTTGGCGATGCAGTATTCGATCGACTGGTAGTAGCAGGTCTCGAAATGCAGCCCGGAATGCCATTCGGTGCCGCCCCAGTAGCGTCCGTACACGCGGTCGCCCGAATGGACGTCCAGCGCGCAGGCGACCGGCTGCACCCGTCCGGCGTCGCTGCGCTCGCCGAGGATCAGCACGAAATGGTCGGGCAGGGCCTGTGCGACGCGCAGGAAGAACTCGGGCGACAGGTACGGAGTGTGGCCATGGCGCCGGTAGGTGTCGGCATAGCAGCGGTAGAAGAAAGCCCAGTCGCCTTCGGTGATGTCGGTGCCGCGCTTCCAGCGATAGGTGATTCCGGCCTCGCGCACCTTGCGTCGCTCCTGCTTCACCTTCTTGCGCTTGTCGTGGTTCATTGTCGCGAGGAAGGCATCGAAGTCGGGGTAGTGGCTGCCGTCGCCGGCTGCGGCTTCGTCCATCGCCGTGTCCGGTGTCGGCTGCCCGGCCGGTGCGCAGCCCCGGTTGTGCCAGTGGAACTGCACGCCCTGGCGCGCCATCAGGCCGGCGGCCGACAGGGCGGTGCGGTCGGCCGGGCCGGGATAGAGCAGGTGCAGCGACGACACCTCGAGCCGGTCCGCGAGCGCCAGCGCACCGGCGACCAGCGCGGCACGGTCAGCGTCGGTTGCGGCCAGCAGACGCGGTCCGCCCACCGGCGTGAACGGGACTGCGCACAGCAGCTTCGGGAAGTAGCGCATGCCGGCGCGTCCATAGGCATCGGCCCAGGCCCAGTCGAAGACATACTCGCCGTAGGAATGGTCTTTCAGGTAAAGCGGCATCGCGCCGGTGAGCGCCCCATCCCTGTGCACTGTGAGGAAGCGAGGTGTCCAGCCGGCGGCCGGCGCCGCGCAGCCGGTTGCTTCGAGCGCATGCAGGAACTCGTGGCGCAGGAACAACTGTTCGCCGGAGAGGCGGTTCCAGGCGCCTGCATCGATACCCGCGATCGAATCGTGCACCTCGACTGCCTGCGGCAGCGTCGACCGGGGTCTTTCAGGCGTTGGCTGGATGATATAGTTCCTTTCGTGAAGATAGCGCTGGCACAACTCAATCTAACCCTCGGCGACCTCGCGGGCAATGCGGCGAAGATTGTCGGCGCGGCGCACGAGGCCCTGCAGGCCGGTGCGACGCTGCTGGTGACGCCGGAACTCGCGATCTGCGGCTATCCGCCGGAAGACCTGCTGCTGCGGGAAGACTTCTACCGCTACTGCGACGAGGCAGTCGAGCGCGTCGCGCGCGAGGCGCCCGGCATCACGATCGTGATCGGCCATCCGCGTGCGCTCGGCGGGCGCCGCTACAACGCCGCCTCGGTGCTGCGCGGTGGCCAGGTGGTCGCGCGCTACCACAAGCGCAACCTGCCCAACTATACGGTGTTCGACGAGCAACGCTATTTCGATGCGGACACCGCGCCCTGCGTGTTCGAACATGAAGGCGTTCGCTTCGGCATCAACATCTGCGAGGATGTCTGGGGGCCGCAGGGCAGGGCGCAGGGCGAGCCGCGCCCCTTCCTGCACGGCGAACATGCGGTGGCGAGCGAATCCGGCCCCGCCCCTGCGCCGCTGGCCGCGCGGGAGGCGGGCGCGCAGTGCCTGCTGGTGCTCAACGCCTCGCCCTACCACGTGCAGAAGCAGCGCGCGCGCTACGACGTGGTGCGCAAGCGGGTCGCCGAGACCGGCCTGCCGGTGGTGTTCGTGAA
This sequence comes from Rhodocyclaceae bacterium, assembly GCA_020248265.1. NCBI lineage: Bacteria > Pseudomonadati > Pseudomonadota > Betaproteobacteria > Rhodocyclales > Rhodocyclaceae > Rhodocyclaceae bacterium. The sequence goes on along the minus strand of JADCHX010000005.1, from coordinate 58,286 downwards.
CCACGTCTGCGGCCAGGACGAACTAGTGTTCGACGGCGCATCGTTCGCGATCGACGCCGGCGGCGGGCTCGCGCTGCAGATGCCCTGGTTCGAAGAGCAGGTGGGCCTGGTCGAATTCGATGGGACACGGCTGGCGAAGGGGGCCTGCTCAGCCGAGCCGGAACTCGAGGAGGAGGTCTATCGCGCGCTCTGCCTGGGCGTGCGCGACTACCTCGGCAAGAACGGCTTCCCTGGCGCGCTGCTGGGCCTGTCCGGCGGCATCGATTCGGCGCTCACCCTCGCGATCGCGGTCGATGCGATCGGCGCCGACAAGCTGCATGCGGTGATGATGCCCTCGCAGTACACCGCCGGGATGAGCGTCGACGATTCGCGCAAGATGGTCGGGATACTCGGCGTGCGATACAGCGAACTGGCGATCAGGCCGGTTTTCGACGCATTCCTCGAGACGCTCGAGCCGGAACTCAGGGGTACCCGTCCCGACACCACCGAAGAGAACCTGCAGGCACGAATCCGCGGCACGCTGCTGATGGCGCTGTCGAACAAGTTCGGATCGATCGTGCTCACCACGGGCAACAAGAGCGAGATGAGCGCCGGCTATGCCACGCTGTACGGCGACATGGCGGGTGGCTTCGCGGTGCTGAAGGATATCTCCAAGACGCTGGTGTACCGCCTGTCGCGCTGGCGCAACCGCAACGGCGAGGTGATCCCGCAGCGGATCATCGACCGCCCGCCGAGCGCCGAACTGCGGCCCGACCAGACGGACCAGGACAGCCTGCCCGAATACGACGTCCTCGACGGCATCATCGAGGCCTACGTCGAACACGACCAGTCGCCTGAGCAGATCGTCGCTGCCGGTTTCGATCGCGCCGCGGTCGAGCAGGCCGTGCGGCTGATCCGTCTCGCGGAGTACAAGCGCCGCCAGGCACCCGTAGGCATTCGCGTCACCCCGCGCGGGTTCGGCAAGGACTGGCGCTACCCGATCACCAACCGTTTCCGCCACTGATCCGCCGTTCGTCCATCCACCGCCAGGAGCCATCGATGAAGAAGATCGAAGCGATCATCAAGCCCTTCAAGCTCGAAGAGGTCCGCGAGGCGCTGTCCGAGGTCGGTGGGAGCGGGCTCACCGTGTGCGAGGTCAAGGGCTTCGGTCGGCAGAAGGGCCATACCGAGCTCTACCGCGGTGCCGAGTACGCGATCGATTTCCTGCCCAAGGTGAAGATCGAGGTGGTCCTTCCCGATAGCCTGCTCGATGCGGCGATCGAGGCGATCAACAGGTCTGCGCGTACCGGCAAGATCGGCGACGGCAAGATCTTCGTCTACGACGTCGAGCAGGCGATCCGCATCCGCACCGGCGAGACCGGCGAAGCTGCGATCTGACCGGCTATCGCTCGCGCGCCTTCAACAGCACGAACAACGCGCCACCGCCGCCGTCGCGCGGCGTGGCCTCGCAGAAGGCCAGCACCTCGTCGCGCTGCGCCAGCCAGTGCGCAACCCTCGACTTCAGTACCGGCTCCCGGTTGCGCGAGCGCAGTCCCTTGCCGTGGATCACCCGGATGCAGCGCGCACCCCGGCGCGTGCATTCCGACAGGAAGGCGGCGAGGTGCACCCGCGCTTCCTCGCGGGTCATTCCGTGCAGGTCGATCTCGCCCTGCAGGATCCAGTGCCCGCGGCGCAGCTTCCGGAACACCAGGGGCGACACGCCGTCGCGCTTGAACGCCAGCTGTTCGCCGGTCTGGTTGTCGAATTCCCAGGCGACCGTGTCGCTCAGGCTGTCGGCCAGCGCCGCGCGGTCGTCTGCCCAGCGCTGCAGGGGCAGCGGGCGCACCCGCGGCGGGGACGGTAGCACGCGTCCCGTATCCGGCAGCGGGCTTGCATCGGACACCGCGGCTCGGAACAGGCCCGTATCGGACAGGTCGACCGCCGGCTGGATCACCGGCACCAGCGGTGGCGGGCGTCCGGCAGCGCGGCCGCCGCGCCCCTGCCCGGCGCGCGTGCCGATGGTGACCGCGCGTAACCGCCTGAAACGGTCTTCCATCGGACACTCGAACTGCCGGCCGCTGCGCCTACGTCAGCCCGTCGAGGTAGCGTTCGGCATCCAGCGCCGCCATGCAGCCAGTGCCGGCGCTGGTGATCGCCTGCCGGTACACGTGGTCCTGCACGTCGCCGGCCGCGAACACGCCCGGTACCGAGGTGGCGGTAGCGTTGCCTTCGGTACCGCTGCGGGTGGTGATGTAGCCACCTTTCATTTCGAGCTGGCCATCGAAGATGCCGGTGTTCGGCGTATGGCCGATCGCGATGAAAACGCCGTGCACAGGGAGGTCTTTCTTCTCGCCGGTTCCGGTCGATCGGATGCGCACGCCGGTCACGCCCTTGTCGTCGCCCAGCACCTCGTCGACTTCGTGGTTCCACTCGATGCGGATGTTGCCGTTCTTCGCCTTCTCCATCACGCGGTCGATCAGGATCTTCTCGGAGCGGAAGCGGTCGCGCCGGTGGATCATGGTGACCGTCTTTGCGATGTTCGACAGGTACAGCGCCTCTTCGACCGCAGTATTGCCGCCGCCGACGACTGCGACGTCCTGGCCCTTGAAGAAAAAGCCGTCGCAGGTCGCGCAGCCGGATACCCCGCGCCCGAGCAGCGCCTGCTCGGATTCGATGCCCAGGTACTTCGCCGACGCGCCGGTGGCGACGATCAGCGCATCGCAGGTGTAGATGCCGTTGTCGCCTTCCAGCCACAGCGGGCGCTGCCGAAAGTCGACCTTGCCGATCTGGTCGAACAGGATCTCGGTGCCGAAGCGCTCGGCGTGGCGGGTGAAGCGATCCATGAGGTCCGGGCCCTGAACGCCATCGGCATCGGCGGGCCAGTTGTCCACGTCCGTCGTGGTCATCAGTTGCCCGCCCTGGGCGTAGCCAGAAATCACCACGGGCTTGAGGTTGGCGCGCGCGGCATAGACGGCAGCGGTGTAGCCGGCGGGGCCGGAGCCGAGGATCAGCAGCCGTATGTGGCGAACAGGCTTGGCGGACATGGTGCACTCCCGAAATGACAGAACCCGATTGTACACGCGACGCAGATCGCCAGCCTGGATTCCGCCGTTTTCTTTCTTCAAATTCAGGGTGTTACGCTGTGCTTGCGGCCCTTTTCGAGGGCCGGGCCGAGAGTGCGGGACGGCGCTGCGGCGGGTACCGCTAAAGTGCCTGCGGCGCTGGTCGATAAGTGACCGACAGTCTCAAGCGTGAATCACTTCCTTGCGCACGCGGCTACCCGCCCAGCCTCCTGACGCTATACTTGACAGTCGATAGAGGTAAGTGCAGTAACCGACCGGTGGCAGTTCTCGCCGGTGAACTGAACGACGATGGTCGCGTGAGTCTCGCTGCACGTTCCAGCCTGCCTTTCCTGGGCGGGTGGACGGGGCGGCGGGCGTGTCACGCGAACAGATGCTCCCGCGACCGAGGTTCTCCGTGCCCGCTTCCCCCACCGTCATTGCCACGCTGCGTCTGGTGCCGTTCTTCGCGGCCCTTCCCGAATCCGACCTGCAAAGGCTTGCGTCGACCGCGCGTCAGAGGAAGTGCCCGAAGAATACGGTGATCATGTCGCAGGGTGACGACACCGATTCGCTTTCGCTCTACATCATCGCGTCGGGCCGGATCAAGGTCGGTATCAGCGACGAGGAGGGCAAGGAAGTCATCCTGTCGATCCTCGGGCCGGGACAGTTCTTCGGCGAGATGTCGCTGGTCGACGATCACCCGCGCTCGGCGAACATCGAGACGATGGAAGCATCCGAGTTCGTCGTCGTGAACAAGGACGATTTCAAGCGCTTCCTGTCTCAGAACTTCGACATGGCACTTTCGTTCATGAAGGAACTCGTGCGCCGCCTGCGCGAGGCCGACAAGAAGATCGAGAGCCTGGCGCTGATGGATGTCTACGGCCGGGTCGCGCGCGTGCTGCTCGACATGGCCGAGGAGACCGTCGACGGCAGGCTGATGATCAAGCGCCGGCTCACCAAGCAGGATATCGCCCGGATGATCGGCGCCTCGCGCGAGATGGTGAGCCGCGTGATGAAGGATCTCGTCGAGATGAACCACGTGAGCTTCCAGGGATCGGTGATCGTGCTGAACGAAAACCTGGCGGAATCCACGCGCTGATCCGCAGTACCCGATTTCCCGGACGCCGTGCCGCGAGTGTCCTGCGGCGGCAGTGTCTGGTCCGGGGGGTGCCCGGGCGCCGGTATACTCGTTGCCGCGGGCTGCCCGCTTTCCGGAGACCGGTCGTTTGTCCCAAGCCGCACGCAAGGCCCCTGAACCTTCCGCCCTCACGCTGACGCCGGGCCGCATAGCCGGTCTGCTGCGCGAGTCCTGGTGGCTCGGCCTCGTGGCGGCGGTGATCTACCTGGCGATGGTGCTCTATACCTTCGACCGGGCCGATCCGGGATGGTCGCACAGTGCCCGGGTCAGCGACATCCGCAACGCCGGCGGCGCGGTCGGCGCTTGGGTATCCGACCTGCTCCTCTGGCTGTTCGGAATGTCGGCGTGGTGGTGGTTGGGGTTCTGCCTGTATCTGATCTGGTGGGTCTATCGCCGGCTGGACGATCTGCTGAAACTCGAGCGGGCGCACCTCGCGGTCGCGGTGGCCGGATTCCTGATGCTCCTGGTCGGGAGCAGTTCGCTCGAGGCGCTGCGCCTGTACAGCCACACCGCTGCGCTGCCGCTCGCGCCCGGCGGCATGGTCGGCCTGGTGTTCAGCGGCGCGGTGTCTTCGGCGCTCGGCTTTACCGGCGCAACCCTGATGTTCCTGGTGATGATGGCGGTCGGCTTCAGCCTGTTCACCAACCTCTCGCTGATGGCGCTGATCGAGAAGACCGGCGAGGTCGTCGAGGGCGGGTTCGAATGGGCGCTGGCGAAATGGCACGAGCGCCAGGACCGGAAGATCGGTGCCCAGGCGGCAGTCGAGCGCAAGGAGGTGGTCGAAGTCGAGCGCAAGCGCTTCGAGCAGAACGAGCCCGTCCGCATCGAACCCCCGAAGGTCGAGATCGTGCCGTCGGTACGGGTCGAGAAAGAGAAGATCAAGGCCAAGCAGACCAAGCTGTTCGCTGACCTGCCCGACTCCCCGCTGCCGCCGCTCGGGCTGCTGGACGAGGCCCAGGTCCAGGTCGAGGTGGTCGGCAACGACACGCTCGAGTTCACCTCGCGGCTGATCGAGAAGAAACTGGCCGACTTCGGCGTCGAGGTGAAGGTGGTCGCGGCCTACCCCGGCCCGGTGATCACGCGCTACGAGGTCGAGCCGGCCACCGGCGTGAAGGGCAGCCAGGTGGTGAGCCTCATGCGCGACCTCGCGCGTGCGCTGTCGGTGGTGAGCATCCGCGTGATCGAGACCATCCCGGGCAAGACCTGCATGGGACTCGAGATACCGAATCCCAGGCGGCAGATGGTGCGCCTGTCCGAGATTCTCTCCTCGCAGGTGTATGCCGAAAATCCATCTTCCCTCACCGTCGCGCTCGGCAAGGACATCGGCGGCAAGCCGATGGTGGCCGATCTCGCGAAGATGCCGCACCTGCTCGTGGCCGGCACCACGGGGTCGGGCAAGTCGGTGGGTATCAACGCGATGATCCTGTCGCTGGTCTACAAGTCGACCGCCGATGAAGTGCGCATGATCATGATCGACCCGAAGATGCTCGAGCTTTCGATCTACGAGGGCATCCCGCACCTGCTGGCGCCGGTGGTGACCGACATGACCAAGGCTGCGGTGGCGCTGAACTGGTGCGTTGCCGAGATGGACCGGCGCTACAAGCTGATGTCCGCGCTCGGCGTGCGTAACGTGGCCGGCCTGAACGCGAAGATCCGCGACGCCGAGAAGGCCGGTACGCCTCTGGTCGACCCGATCGAGGCCGCTGCCGCGAAGGAAGCCGAGGCGGCGATGATCAGCTCGCGCCTTGGCAGTGGCGAGGACCCGGAGTCGATCCGCTCCACGGTCCCTCCGCCCGATCCGCTGCTGCCGCTGCCGCTGATCGTGGTGGTGATCGACGAACTCGCCGACCTGATGATGGTCGTCGGCAAGAAAGTCGAGGAGCTGATCGCCCGCCTCGCACAGAAGGCGCGTGCCGCCGGCGTCCACCTGATCCTCGCCACCCAGCGGCCGTCGGTGGACGTGATCACCGGCCTGATCAAGGCGAACATCCCTACCCGAATCGCCTTCCAGGTCTCGAGCAAGATCGATTCGCGCACCATCCTCGACCAGATGGGCGCCGAGGCGCTGCTCGGCCAGGGCGACATGCTGTACCTGCCGCCTGGCACTGGTTATCCGCTGCGGGTGCACGGGGCGTTCGTCTCGGACGATGAAGTGCACCGTGTCGTCGACTACCTGAAGAAGCTCGGCGCGCCGCAGTACGACCCCGCCGTGCTGGCCGGGGATTCGCTCGAGGACGGCGGCGCGGCGGGCGAGGGGGCAGCCGCATCGGCGGATGCCGAGACCGATGCACTGTACGACGAGGCGGTCGCGATCGTGCTCAAGACGCGCCGTCCGTCGATCTCGCTCGTACAGCGACACCTGCGTATCGGCTACAACCGGTCGGCGCGGTTGATCGAGCAGATGGAGCGCGCAGGTCTGGTGTCCCCGATGCAGACGAACGGCAACCGCGAGGTGCTGGTGCCGGCCGGCGGCGAGCGATGAACACCGCGCGCCGCGTCCGGAAAGACCGCATGGCCGTCTTCGCGTGCACGGTGGTGCTCGCGTGCCTGCACGGCCTGTCGGGAGCGCTGGCGCAGCAGGTGCAGCCGAGGGCAGCCGAGCGTACCGGACCTGGCAGCGACACCCAGCCGCTCACGGCCCAGCCGCTGCCGCCCGCGGCGTCTGGCCGCAGCGGCGGCGAGGTGTTCCGATCGGTCGATGAGAACGGCACGCCGTCGTTCAGCCAGAGCCCGCCGTCCGGTCGTGCGTCGCAGCCGGTCGAGCTGAAACCGTTGTCGGGCAGCATCGACACCGTGAAGCCCGTGCCTGGCCCGGTTGCTGCGCCGGCGCCGCGGGTGGTTCCCCCGCCGCCCCCGCCGCAGGCCGCCCCGGGCGCGGAGCGCACGCCTTCGGGGGGGGCACCGCGCGGGCTGTCTTTCGAGACCTTTATCCTGATCCGGCGTGGCATGAGCGAAGGCGAACTGCTCGGCCGCGCCGGGCCACCCGACTATCGCGGCAACGAGGTCAACCGTGGCCTCCTGCAGGAGTCATGGTACTACCTGCCAACCGCCTCCGACCCCTTCACCACGATCATCCAGCTGCGTGGCGGACGCGTGGTCGATACCGAACGGATACGAAAGCTTTGAACGATCCCGATCGCAGCAGGCCTGGCCTGGCGGGTACGCACGCCGATCGTGCAGTCCGCGCGCCGCGCAGGCGCGATGCGTTGCGGGTGGCGACGGCCATGCTGGCGATGCTGCCACTCGCGACGCTGTCCCGGGCACAGCAACAGGCGCAGCCTGCGGGTTCCGCCGCCGCGCGACTGCGCAGCTTCATCGAGGGTACGCAGTCGGCGCAGGCGCGGTTCACGCAGACGGTGGTCGATCGCAAGGGCAGGCGTGTGCAGGAGGCGACCGGCCTGATGCAGTTCCAGCGTCCCGGACGCTTCCGCTGGGAATACGAGAAGCCGTATTCACAGCTGCTGGTCGGCGATGGTCAGCGGATCTGGATCTGGGACCGTGACCTGAACCAGGTGACGGTGCGAAGCCTGGATCGTGCGATCACAGGTACGCCGGCTGCGCTGCTGGCGGGCAGCAACGAGATCGAGAAGGCCTTCACGGTCACGGCGCAACCGGCGCAGGACGGGCTCGACTGGATCGAGGCGGTTTCGAAGGGCAACGAAAGCAGCTTTGCCAGCGTCCGCCTCGGCTTCGCGGCGGACGTGCTGTCGGCGATGGAACTGAACGATGCGCTCGGCAGCCGTACCCTGATCCGCTTCGAGGATCTGCAGCGAAACCCGAAGCTGGCACCGCAGCTGTTCCGCTTCACCCCGCCAAAGGGCGCGGATGTACTCGAGGACAAGTGAAAACGCCCGCGCGGATCGCGCGGGCGCTTCGGGTTGGCTGGGTTGGCTGGCGCGCGCCATGCCGGCCGCGCGTCTCCCGGGCCGTCCTCAGGCGTCGCAGAACTTCGTGACCGCGACCGGATCGCGCGCGCCGCGACCTTCCCAGAAGATCACCTTGGAACTGATGCCCTTGCTGACCAGGTAATCGGTGACGGCTTTTGCGCGCTGCTCGCTCAGGCCGGGCGTCTTGCGCTCCTCGAGACGATCATTGTGTCCGGTGACGATAACGACCTCGACCTCGGTCGGACGCGTGTCCTTGCCGGCACCGGAGGCGATCTCCTTCAGCATGCTGTCGAGTTCGGCGCGCCCTTCGGCCTTCAGTGCTGCGCTGCCGACATCCCAGGCGCTGCTGCCCTGGATCTGGACGCTCATCGTGACGTTCTGGCGGCCGGGCTTTCCGGGCTTCGCGCCTTCGACGGGCTTCGGCGCCGGCTTGACCTTGAAGCCGGTCACTTCGACCGCGACCCGACGGTTCGGGTCGAGGCAACTCACGAGTTCGGGGCTCGCGGCACAGCCGGAGAGCACGGTAACGGCGGCAATCACTACCCAGCGCGAGCGGGCAGGCATCATGGTCAACTCCCCCAGTATCTGAATTTGTTGGTCGGCGCGATGCGGATCTGCAACGGCTGAGGCTTCTCCACTCGCGTACGAATTCTAGGGCCGATGTAAGGTTCAAGTCATCTGTTTTCCGAGCGAGCCGGTCAACCTTCGAGGATGCGCCATGCCGCCCGGACCGCGAGCCGGCCGAGCCCGGGTCGCGCAGCCCGAACCACAGCGTCACCACGTCACGCCGCAGCATCCTGGCCCGGTCTGTCCGTGGCGTACGCGTATCCCTCGGCAGGGGCTACCATCCGCGTTCGGGGCGTGCAGGCTGCGCATGCCGGATTTCGAAAGGAGCGGATGAAATGGATCGCAGGATCCGTGTGACCCATGCAGCGGCATTGCTCATCGCAGCGGCCAACCTGGCGGTTTCTCCCGATCTGCATGCGCAGCGTGCGCAGCCGATCGCGTTCCCGGAGAAACCGATGCGCATGATCGTGCCGTTTCCGCCCGGGGGTGGCAACGACATCGTCGGGCGCGCCGTCGCCCAGCGGCTGTCGGAAGTGGTCGGCCAGCAGGTCGTGGTCGATAACCGCCCGGGCGCCGGCGGCGTGGTCGGCGTGACGATCGCCGCGCAGGCGGTGCCGGACGGTTACACGATGCTGCTCGGCAGCGTCGGCATGCTGGCCCACAACCCCGCACTGAAGCGTGACCTCGCCTATTCACCGCTGCGTGACTTCGCGCCGGTGGCGCTACTGGTGACCTCGCCGATGATCATCGCCGTGAATCCGGGGCTGCCGGTGAAGACGGTGGCCGAACTCATCGCCCTGGCCAAGGCGAGCCCGGGCAAGCTCAGCTATGCATCGGGCGGGACCGGCTCGTCGCTCCACATGACGGGCGAGCTTTTCCTGCGTGCCACCGGAACGAACATGCTGCATGTGCCCTACAAGGGCGGCGGCCCGGCGCTGGTCGACCTCGTCGGCGGTCGCGTCGACCTGATCTTCAGCACGATGCCGCCCGCACTGTCGCTGGTGAAGTCCGGCAAGCTGCGCGCGGTCGCGGTGACGACGACCAGGCGCGCACCGGCGCTGCCCGAAGTGCCCACGGTCGGCGAGACGGTGAAGGGATTCGAGGTGACGAACTGGCAGGGCATCGTGGTGCCGTCGAAGACACCGCAGGCGATCGTGCGCAAGCTGCATGCCGACCTTGCGGCGACGATGAAGCTGCCCGCGATGGGCGAGACCATGGCCCAGCAGGGACAGGATACGGCGATCGGCACGCCAGAGCAGTTCGGCGCGTTGATCCGCAGCGAGATCGAAACCTACACGCAGCTGGTGAGGGCGGCCGGCATCAAGGCCGACTAGTGACTGCCGACCTGTTTGGCGGGCCGTCTTCCGCGCCGGTGTCCGGGGCCGCGCGGCGCAGCGCGGCTGGCGGTGACGCTCCGGACGTCGCTGGTCGCCAGCCGTCGCCGCACGCACCGCTGGCCGAGCGCCTGCGGCCTGCGTCGTTGTCCGAGGTGATCGGGCAGCGCCACCTGGTCGGGCCGGGCATGCCGCTGTCGTCCGCGCTGGCCTCCAGGCGCATGCATTCGATGATCCTCTGGGGCCCGCCTGGCGTCGGCAAGACGACGCTCGCTCGCCTGATCGCCGCGTCGGTCGAGGCCGACTTCATCGCGCTGTCCGCGGTGCTCTCCGGCGTGAAGGACATCCGCGAGGCGGTCGAGCGTGCGCAGGCCGCGGCGGACGCGGGCCGGCGCACGCTGCTGTTCGTCGACGAGGTACACCGCTTCAACAAGTCGCAGCAGGATGCCTTCCTGCCGCATGTCGAATCCGGGCTGGTCACCTTCATCGGCGCGACCACGGAGAACCCGTCGTTCGAGATGAACGCTGCGCTGCTGTCGCGCGCAGCCGTGTACGTTCTCAAGCCGCTGTCGCACGATGAACTGCTCGAAGTGGTCGCGCGTGCCTCGGCGGCGCTGTCCCCGCATCCGCCGATCGAGCGCGATGCCCGCGAATTGCTGGTCGGACATGCCGACGGCGATGCGCGCCGGCTGATCAACCTGGTCGACCAGGTCGTCGCGGTCGCGCGCGATGCGGCGGTGTCCGGCATCGACCAGGCGTTCGTGCAGACGACGCTCGCGCAGAGCGTGCGCCGCTTCGACAAGGGTGGTGACCAGTTCTACGACCAGATCTCGGCGCTGCACAAATCGGTGCGTGGCTCTTCGCCCGACGCAGCCATCTACTGGCTGGTACGCATGCTCGATGGCGGCGCCGATCCGCGCTACCTCGCGCGTCGGATCGTACGCATGGCGGTTGAGGACATCGGGCTCGCGGACCCGCGCGCCTGGCGCATCACGCTCGATGCCGCCGACACCTACGAGCGGCTGGGTTCGCCGGAAGGCGAACTGGCCCTCGCCAACGCCGTGCTGTATCTCGCCTGCGCCGCGAAGAGCAATGCCGCGTACAGCGCGTTCAACGAAGCGCGTGCGCTGGTCGCCCAGGATGAGAGCCGGCCGGTTCCGATGCATCTGCGCAATGCGCCGACGAAACTGATGAAGTCGCTCGGGCATGGCGAAGGCTATCGTTACGCGCATGACGAGGCCGACGGCTATGCGGCCGGCGAGCGCTACCTGCCGGCGGGGCTCGAGGAGCGCCGCTTCTACCGTCCCGTCGCGCGCGGCCTCGAGGCGGGTATCGCCGAGAAGCTCGATCGACTGCGCGAGCGCGATGCGGCGGCGCGCGGCGACCATTGCCCCGATGTGAAGAACCCTTCGGCCGGGCGAGCAGACTGAACAGCCGGGTACCGTCGCGCTGGGCGTCCATGTGCAGGCATTGGCGAGTTTCGTGACGGGATGGGTGCTTTCGGCGCGCGACGCTTTCGGCGCGCATGCGTAACGTCGTGCCTGCCGGATACCGCCGGTGCAGGCAGGCAACGCAGCTGCAGCGACCGGGGCAACCTCCTCCAGCCCCGCTGATGCAGCTTCGTTTCCTGGCGCTGCCGCCCCCGCCAGCGGCGCGCTGGCGTGTATCCGGCACCCAGTCATCGGACGCGGTGTGCACCCTGCCGCCGTGGCGGCGGCCCTATACTCCGCGTCCCGCATGGTTGAATGGACAGAGCACATGGATCTGTGTCTGAAGGACAAGGTCGCGATGGTCACCGGTGCGAGTTCCGGTATCGGTCGCGAGTCGGCACGCGTGCTCGCCGCCGAAGGAACGAAGCTGATGCTGGTCGCGCGATCGAAAGACAAGCTCGACGCGGTGGCCGCCGAGATTGCCGCCGCGTTCAAGGTCGAGACGGCAGTGTTCGCCTGCGACCTTACCGAGCAGGATGCGGCCGACCGTGCGGTGGCCGCGACGCTGGCGCACTACGGGCAGCTCGACGTCGCGGTGTGCAGCGCCGGTGCGTCGGCCAACGGCATCTTCTGGGAGATCCCGGACGCCGTCTGGGAAGCGAGCTTCCGGCTGAAGTTCATGGGCACGGTGCGCACGCTGCGTGCGGCACTCGCTCCCATGCGCGATCAGAAGTCCGGCCGCATCGTGGTGATCGCCGGCAACCTCGGCCGGCAGCCGTTGCCACGCGGGCTTCCCAGCGCGTTCGCGAATGCCGCGCTGCTCGCGGTGGTGAAGGGCGCGGCCGATGAAGTTGCCGCGCAAGGCATCTTCATCAACGCGGTGAGCCCCGGCCTGACGCGCACCCCGCGCTTCGAGGAGCGCATCGCCGCGCAGGTGAAGGCGACCGGCAAGACCGCCGAGCAGATCGAACACGAGATGACCGCACCGGTGCCGAGCGGCCGCGTCAGCGAAGCCGACGAGATCGCGCGCACCGTGGCGTGGCTGGCTTCGCCAGTGGCGGGCCACATCACCGGCACCAATGTCACGGTCGATGGCGGCCACACCCGGGGCGTGACCTGAGCGGCCCGGGGCTTCATGCCGGGCGCTGCCAGGTGCGTGGCCTGGCCGCTACCGCCGAGCGCCATATCGGCGGGCGGTAGTGGCCGGCGCAGACGGTCAGTGCCGTGCGAGGAAGCCGGTGAGCGCCTGGTCGAACGCTGCCGGCTGTTCGACGTTGGACAGGTGCGAGGCCTCCGGGATGATCACCAGTTCCGAACCGGGTGCCGCCGCATGCATCGTCTGCGACAGCGCCACGGGGGTGCCGGCGTCCTGCTCGCCGACGATGATCAGTATCGGGCACTTGATCGTGTTCAGGCGGGCGGTGGTATCGATCTTGGGCAGGGCCTCGCAGCAGCCGGCATAGCCGAGCGGCGGGGTCGAGCGGATCATCGCGGTCACTTTGTCGATGCGCGGGTCGCCCTTCGCACGGAACGGGTCGGTGAACCAGCGCGAGATCGTGCCGGCCACCAGCGGCTCCATGCCCTGGGCGGTGGCGGTCTTCACGCGCTCGGCCCACATGGGGATGGCTGCCTCGGGGTAGCGGCTGGTGGTGTCGCACAGCGCGAGCGTGCGGCAGGTGCCGGGATGCTTCAGCTCGAGCACCTGGCCGATCATGCCGCCCATCGACAGCCCGACGAAGTGCGTGCTGCCGATCTTCAGCGCATCGAGCAGGGCCTTGGCATCTTCTGCCAGTTCGTCGAGCGTGTACGCCGCCGCAGGTGCCTCGGTCAGGCCATGGCCGCGCGTGTCGTATGCGAGCACGCGGTACTGTTTCGACAGCGTCTCGATCTGCGCGTCCCACATGTGCAGGTTGCAGGCGAGCGAGTGCGAGAGCGTCACCCACGGTGCGCTGCCGGAGAGGTCGCCATGCAGTTCATAGTTCACTTCGATGCCGTTTGCCTTGATCTTCACGCAGTCCTCCGGTAAATGACTTTGCCCATGTCTGCAATCCCGAAGAGTATAAGCGAAGCGTCCGGCCATCCCGTTCGCGGTCCGTCCCCCGCGCGCACGGCCGTCAACATCAGCGAAGAGCGTGGCCTGCGCCTGATGCACCTGGGCGACGACGCGATCCAGAGCCGGATGCGCATCGACCGACCGGACGAACTCTCGCTGGCCTACACGCGCGCGATGATGGGCGGGTTGATGTTCATGCCCCGGGCGCGCGACTTCCTGATGATCGGGCTGGGCGGCGGTTCCCTCGCCAAGTTCATCCATCGCCGGCTGCCGCGCGCGCGCGTCACCGCGGTCGAGATCAATGCGCAGGTGCTGATTGCCGCGCGCACGATGTTCGGCGTGCCGAGGGACGGCAAGCGCTTCACGGCCCTGCTCGGCGACGGCGCCAAGGTCGTGCGCACGCTCGAGCCGGCTTCGTATGACATCGTGCTGCTCGATGCCTACTGCGGCGGGCGCCAGGTGCCGGCGATCACCCGGCGCGCATTCTACGAACGGGTACGGGGCGTCCTGCGCCCCGGTGGCGTGCTGGTGGTCAACTGCATCGCCGACCAGCCCGAACTGCGCGGCTACCTCGACAACCTGTGCCGCGCGTTCGGCGGACGCGTCTGGGCGGTGCCGACCCCGCCGGACGACAACCTGGTGGTGTTCGCGCTGGGACCTTCGGTCGAAGAGCCGACGATCGAATCGCTGCGACCGCGCGCGGCCGACTGGCAGGCCCGGTTGTCGCTGCCGTTCCGGCGCTGGGTGCGTGACCTGCGGGCGGTGCCGCACAGTTCGGAACTGCGCCGGATCCCGCCGGCCCGACGGATACCCGGACCCGGCCGCGCGGCCGCCGGCCAGGGGCGGCGGTGACCCGCGTCCACCACCCGGCCACGCACTGGGTGCTGCTTGCCTGCCTGGTGACGATGTGGAGTACCACCTATCTGTCGATCAAGGTCGCGCTGCTCGGCTTCGATACGCTGACCGTGATCGCGGCACGGCTGGTGCTGGGCTCGCTGGTGCTGCTCGGCATCGCCGCGGCGGCCGGCAGCCGGCTGCCGCGTACCCGGGTCGAATGGGGCTGGATGCTCTGGCTCGCGCTCCTGGGCAACTGCCTTCCCTTCTTCTTCATCACCTGGGGCACGCAGCACATCGACAGCAGCCTCGCCGGGATCCTGGTTGCCGTGATGCCGCTCGGCGTGCTGGTGCTCGCACATTTCGCGCTGCCCGGCGAACGCATCACCCGGCGCAAGGCGGCCGGCTTCGTGCTCGGTTTCGCCGGCGTGGTGGTCCTGATCGGTCCGGACGCGCTCGACCTCGGCAACACCTCGCTGCTGCAGGTGCTCGGACAACTCGCCGTGCTGGGCGGGGCGCTGCTCTACGCCGCCAATGCCGTGTCCGCGCGCCGGATGCCGCGGATGGATTCGATCAGCGTGGCGCTGTCGACGCTGCTGATCGCAACCGTGCTGATGGTGGCCTGTGCATTCTGGTTCGAGGATCCGTTCGCCGCAACGCCGCCGCCCGAAGCGGTCTGGTCGGTGCTCTGGATGGGCATCTTCCCGACCGCCGTGGCGACCATCGTCTACTTCCAGCTGATCCGGATGGCCGGGGCGAGCTTCATGGCGCTGACCAACTACCTGACCCCGGGTATCTCGGTGCTGCTGGGCATGGTGCTGCTGGGCGAGCGGCCGGGCTGGAACGCCTTCGCCGGCATGATCCTGATCCTGGCCGGCGTCGCGATCGCGCAGTCTGCCTGGAAACGCCGTCAGGCTTGAAAACGGCTGTCGCCAGCCCCAGATTCAATTTCGAACGGGGTCCTGCCGTTAATGCAGAACCGCCCGAAAACAGTCCCGGACGCTCCTGGCAGAGGTGACGACGATGAACCTGGTCTACAACAGCGAAACGTTCTATGTCCTCGAGTACCCGGCCCAGCACGGGTACGAACTCGTGAACAAGCACACCGGTCGCGGTGCATTCATCCAGGGTGAAATCGCCCTGCATTTCCGCAACTCGATCACCGACGCCGCGAGCCGTGACGACTCGGTCGAGAACATCGACGAGTTCCTGGAGAACTTCCAGCCGCTGATGACGCTGCCGGTCGTGATGCACTGAGGGCAGGTGACCGGGGCACGCGGCGAGCGCCTGCGCTCAGTGCCAGTCCTGCATCGCCTTCATCACTCGCTGGCGCTTTTCCTCGACATCCTTCGCGAAGCCGGGATGCTGCTGCTCGACGAAGTGGATGGCGAGGCTGACCTTCAGCACGGCCACGGCCAGGCAGGCGCCGAGATCGTCGAGGTCGGGACTGGCCTTGGCCAGCGCGAGCGCCTCGGTCGTCTCGTCCATCAATTGGTTGAAGGCGGATTCGTGTTCGCCGGTCAGTATGGTCGGCATGGTCTGCACCTGGGCAATATCGAGCGGCGGATGATACCGCAGGGGCCCGCGCGCTTCGTCAGAGGCGGATGCGTTCGATCCGCAGCCCCGGGGTCTTCAGCAGCCGGGCGAGGATGCGCAGCGGCTGCGGATCCGGCTGCAGGCTGCCGTCGGCAAGGCCTCGCGCGCGCGCGTCGAGGTCGGCCAGTGCGTCGGCATCTTCCACGCTGCCCAGGTAGTGCGGGCCCTCGAACACATGCAGCTCGGAGCGGCCGTCGATATCGGTCTCGCGGAAACCGACGCGCCCCTGCGTTGCCGTCGGCGTCGGGCGTGGCAGCCGTGCGAGGGCGGTGAGCGCACGTCCGAGGTGGGCTGCCTCGGTTTCCAGGCCCGGCGCGTGAGTTTGCCCGGCGCCCAGGCATTCGCGTCGCGCAGCGGCTGCGCATGGCGTGGCGCAGCCGCCGGCCGGCGCCGCCGGACGGTCGGCGGCTTCGCGTGCAGCCGTGCCGTCGGCCATCAACCCGAGGCGCGGCAGGCAGAGCCGGTGTTCCCGCGCGAACGCGGCAAGGGCCTTGCGTGCCGTTCGTTCGTCGGGAAAGTCGCCGAACCGGGTTTCGCGGGTGCCGGCGGACAGTCCGGCCTCGCGCAACGCGAAACCGCTCGCGGGGGCGCCGCTCCAGGCGAGACTCCACGACTCGCGCAGCGGTTCGGAGGCGACCCGCCGCTGGTGCTTCGGCGCGAACCGTTCGATCAGCCGTCGCTGGGCGAGGGCTGCACCGAGCACGCCGGGATGCGGCTCGGGGTCTACGGTCGCGGCCTCCGACAGCAACGCGCGGCCGAGCGGACTGGATTTCTGCAGCAGCCGGAGTGCCTCGCCGCGCATGCTGGCGCCGCCACCGACGTACAGCACGCCGCCGTCGGAGGCGCGCAGCACGAAGCAGCCGGGCGCGTCTGCAAGCTCATCGGCGAGCGCGACGGTTTCGCGCGGCGTGCCGGCCGGGGCGGTCAGTGCGCTGGCCACTTCGCGCACCCGATCGGCACCGAGGTCCGTCACGGCCGCCACCAGGAAGTCGCCGATCACGCGCGCATCGCCCAGCGCGCGATGCCGCTCGCTGCAGTGCAGGCCGTGGCGCGCGATCAGCGAATCGAGGTTGTGCCGCGGGTACTGCGGATAGAGCTTGCGTGACAGCCTGGCGCTGCACAGGGCGGGCAGCGCGAACGCGATGCCGGCGCGCTCGAACTCTGCGCGCAGGAAACCGTAGTCGAAACGCACGTTGTGCGCTACCAGCACCTTGCCCTCCAGCCGCCGCGCCAGGTCGGCCGCGAGGTCGGCGAAACGCGGTGCCGTGGCGACCATGTCGTCGTCGATGCCGGTGAGCCCGCTGATGAAGGGGGGGATCGGCATGCCTGGCTGCACCAGCGTACTCCAGCTTACCGGGTCTTCGCCCAGCGCCGGGTCAGGCAGGCCGGGGCCGATCTCGACCAGCCCGATCTCTGTGATCCGGTCGCGGGCCGGCGAGGCCCCGGTCGTCTCCAGGTCGAGGAGTACGGCCGGGCGATCGAACAGGGCTGCGATCAAGGCGCTGCGGCGGGCTTCGACGCGGGGGCTGGCCCGGCGGCCGCCGTGGATCCACCGGGCTGGGTTCGCAGGCTGCCGGGCCGTTTCGCCGCTCCCGCGAAATCGCCGGCGATCACCGTGGTGAGCTTCGACAGGTCGAGCCGCCTGCGCAGTGCCTCCACCACCTGCTGCGGCGTGGTGGCCGCGACCTTTGCATCGAGCGCTTCCTGGAACGCATAGGTGCGCCCGAGGAACTGGTTCGATGCGAGTGCCGCCGCCAGACGGGTGTCCGACGAGCGCGCGACCCGTACCGACTGCAGGTAGCCGCTCTTCGCGCTTGCGACCTCCTGCTCGGTGAAGCCGTCGGCGAGCGCCCGCTGCAGTTCTTCGCGCACGGCCGCCTCCAGGCGCGCAGCGTTCTCCGGGGCGAAGATCGCACCGGCGATGAATGCGCCGCTGTCGTCGAGGCTGCCAGCGGCGATCTGTGCCCAGATCGAGTACGACAGGCCTTCCTGATGCCGTACGCGCGTGGCGAGGCGCGAACTGAGGAAGCCGCCACCGAGCATCTGCTCGCCCAGCAACAGTGCCGGGTAATCCGGGTCGTCCACGCGCAGCGCGAGATTCATCCCCATCCGGAAGGACGCGTTCGCACGGTCGGGCGTCTCGATCACGATGCGGGACGGCGCGATGTCGGCATGCACGTTCGGCACGCGCTGCCACGGCCGGGGGCTTTTCCAGTCGTTGAACAGCCTGCCGACCAGCCCGGCGAGCGCGGCCTCGTCGAAGTCGCCGACGGCGGCGAACTCCCCCTTGCTGGCGCCGTAGAACTCGCGGTGGAAGGCACGCACGCCGTCCAGCGTGACCGCGCGAACCTGTGCCATCTGCTCGTCGAGCGTCTGTACGTGGCGGATGTCGCCCGGCGGGTGGATGTTGAAGTGCCGGTTGAACGCCAGCGCTCCGATCGACGCCGGATCCTGGCGCTGGCGATCGATCGAGGCGATCGATTCCGCCCGCATCTCTTCCAGGTCCCGTTCCGGGAAGGAAGGCCGCCGCAGCACCTCGGCGACCAGTTCCAGTACGGCCGGCAACTGCGACTTCACCGTCTGTCCCGTGACGGTGACCGAGGTCGGGCCACCGCCGATCGATACCTGCGCGCGCAGCGCGTTGAACGCATCCTGGATCTGCTGGCGATCGCGCAGCGCAGTCCCGCGCATCAGCATCGCCGCGGCGAAGCTCGCCTGCGTGCCACGGCCGAACACCGACTTCTCGTCGCCGAAGCGCAGCGTGAGCTGGAAGTTGACCGTCTCGCCACGGGTGCGCCGCGGCAGCATCACCAGATCGAGGCCAACCGGCAGCGTACGCCGCAGCGTGCGCTTCTCGATATTGGCCGGTGCCGGGTCGAAGGTCTCGCCGGCTGCCAGTGCGGTGTCGCCCTTGTAGTCGCGCAGCAGCTCGGCCACGTCCGGCGTCGGCGGGATCTCGGCCCGGTCGGGTTTCGGATCGGGGATGAACAGCCCCAGCGTGCGGTTCGACGGCTTGAAGTAGGCAGCGGCCACCCGGTTCACGTCGGCGGCGGTCGCCTTGCGCAGGCGGTCGCGCTGCAGGAAGAACAGGCGCCAGTCGCCGGTGGCGATCGAATCGCTCATCGCCCGGCCCAGCGCCGGCGGATTGGCCATGATCTCGTCGTACTGGCGCAGCAACGCGGTGCGCGCGCGCTCCACCTCGGCCTCGGTGACCGGCTCTTTCGCCAGCCCTTCGAGCGTCGCGGTGAGCGTGTCGCGCGCCGCTTCGATCGGCTGGTCGAGCGTGAGTTGCGCGCCGTACATCGCGATGCCGGGCTCGCGCATCGCCTGGTCGAAGCCGAAAACGGACACCGCGCGCTTGCGCTCGACCAGCGCGCGGAACAGGCGGCCCGCCGGGGGTGTACGCAGGATCTCGGTCAGCAGGTCGATCGCCGCCGAATCCGGGTGCGGGCCCGCCGGGATGTGGTAGGCGGCGATCACCGCCTGCACGTCGCCGGTGCGGCGCAGTACCACCTGCCGCTCGCCGTCCTGCACCGGTTCGACGGTGTAGGTCCGCGGCAGCACGCGTTTCGGTGCCGGGATCGCGCCGAAGTGCTTCGCGATCAACTCCAGCGCGAGCGTCTCGTCGAAGCGCCCGGCGAGCAGCAGGGATGCGTTGTCCGGCTGGTAGTACGTCCGGTAGAAAGCCTCCAGCCGCTCGATCGGTACGTTCTCGATGTCCGAACGCGCGCCGATCGTGCTGTTGCCGTAGTTGTGCCACAGGTAGGCCGACGAGGTGACGCGCTGCATCAGCACCCGTACCGGGTTGTTTTCGCCCTGCTCGAACTCGTTGCGCACCACTGACATCTCGGGGTCGAGTTCCGCGCGCGTGATCTGCGTATTGACCATACGGTCGGCTTCCATCGCGATCACCCAGCGCAGGTTGTCCTCGCTCGCCGAGAAGGTGCCGAAGTAGTTGGTGCGGTCGAGCCAGGTCGTACCGTTGGACCAGGCACCGCGTTCAGCCAGCGCCTTCGAGATGCTCGGGATGTTCGTCGTGCGCCGGAACAGCAGGTGTTCCAGCAGGTGGGCCATTCCACGTTCGCCATAGTTCTCGTGGCGCGAGCCGACCATGTAGGTGATGTTCGCCATGAAGTTGGCGCTCGACTCGTCGGGAAACAGCAGCACCTGCAGGCCGTTGGCCAGCCGGTATTCGGTGATGCCCTCGACGCTGGGGCCGCGCGTCACGCCTGGTGGCAACCTGGGTTGCGCGGCCGCCGGCATGGCGGCCAGCGACGCGGCCGCGGCTGCGGCCGTTGCCAGGGCGGCCCCGAGGGTCGTGCCGGCGACCGTACCGGGCAGCGGTGCTGCCAGCAGGGACATGGCGGCCAGCAGCGTACCCAGCCAGCGGCGGACAGGATGCAAGGCGGGCTTGGCGCTTCGCGGACGGGACGGGCGGGGCAGGGTCGGCATGAGGCTTTCGAAGGCAGGCGTGCCCGGGGCGCGGACACGTTCGAGACGGATCATAGAGCAGGCTGAAGGCGGTCGCGTGATACAGTCGAACCGTCCGGATGCATCCTTCCCGAGCCCGCCGAAGAAGAGGAAAAACCCGATGGCCAGCGTTGCCAACCAGTTCTCCGCAACCCAGGCCGCGCGCGAAATCGCCGCGGGACGCCTGACCAGCGAAACGCTGGTCCGCGCGTGCCTTGCACGCATCGCCGAACGTGAACCGACCGTGCAGGCATGGGCATTCCTCGACGCGGAACTGGCCATCGAGCAGGCGCGTGCCTGCGACCGTGGCCCGCGCCGCGGTGTGCTGCACGGCGTGCCGGTCGGCGTGAAAGACGTGATCGACACGGCCGACATGCCGACTGCCTGCAACTCGGCGATCTACGCCGGCCATCGCCCGCGCGCCGATGCAGCGTGCATCGCGGCCGCCCGGCGTGCCGGCGCGGTGATCCTCGGCAAGACCGAGACCACCGAGTTCGCCAACAACCACCCGGCGCGCACCCGCAATCCGCACAACCTGAGCCACACGCCCGGCGGCTCGTCGAGTGGTTCGGCGGCTGCCGTGGCCGACCAGATGGTGCCGTTCGCGTTCGGTACCCAGACTGGGGGTTCGACCATCCGGCCGGCTGCGTTCTGCGGCATCGTCGGCTACAAGCCGACGTTCAACACGATCAACCGGGCCGGGCTGAAGATCGTCGCCGAGTCCCTCGACACCATCGGCACCCATGCCCGCACGGTGGAGGATGCAGCCCTACTCGTCTGCGCCACCTCCGGCCGGCCGCTGCCCGACTTCGCGCGCAACAAGGCAAAGCCCCGCGTCGGCCTCTACCGCACGCCGCACTGGGACAAGACCGACGAGCCTACGCGCAACCTGCTCGCGAACGTCGCAGACAAGCTGCGCGCGGCCGGCTGGACGGTCGTCGATGCCGACCTGCCGCCGCAGGCGGTGGCGATCTACGATGCCAACGCGACCATCATGCAGTTCGAGGAGGCGTTTTCGCTCGGTTATGAGTACGACAAGCAGCGCGAACTGCTGAGCGAAGACCTGCGCTCGCGCATCGAGCGCGGCCGCGGTACCTCGCGCGAGCTCTACGAGCGTGCGATCGACGTGGTGCTGGAAGTGGGCGCGATGTTCATCGATGCGTTCCGCACGGTCGACGTGCTGCTCACCCCGAGCGCGCCGGGCGAGGCGCCGTTCGGCCTGACCAGCACCGGTAACTCGCTGTTCAACAAGAACTGGACGACGCTCGGCCTGCCGTGCGTGACGATTCCCGCCGGCATCGGTCAGAAGGCGCTGCCGCTCGGGGTGCAGTTCGTCGGACCGTACCGCGGCGACAGCACCGTGCTGCTTGCGGCCGACGCGGCCTGGAAGACGATCTCCCGCTAGGCGTTCTGGCGCAGGCCTGCCACCTCTTCGGGTCAGCGTGCCAGGGGCGAATGAAGAGGCCTGGCGACATGGCAGGCGGCGATCGGAATCAGGTCGGCGATTCGAGGTGACGCCGACTGGCTGATCGCGCCTTGCAAGGCATGGCTTGGAATCAGCCCTGCGGCTCGATCGCGAGGACGGCGTCCTCCATGAACGTTGCGCGCGAGAGCGTGCCCAGCGCGATGCGCCCAGGCGGCGACAGCTTGAAAGTCTCCTGATCGAATCGACCCGCGTATGCGTGCGATAGGAGACGGACTGATGCGCCCGCGCCGCACATCGCCGAGAGAGCCTCCAGGAACCGATCTCGGGCGGTCCGCGGCGAGTGTGCGCGAGAGCGGGATACGGACTCGATCGCGCGATCGATCTTCGCGGCTGTCCAGCCCTTCTTTGCATAGCGCCGTCGAAGCTCGGCCTCGTCGTGCCTGGACCCATGCGCATGCAGAGAGCACGAGCATCCGTGCTCGGTGATGTCGAACGCCGGGTATGGGCCGAGAGCCTCCTTGACCGTCGGGTTGACCGTGTCGGCAGCCACCAGGCCGAAGCCGTGGAAGTGCGCCTGCACGTCTATGCCCGGCGAAGCGACTGCAACGCTGATCAGGTAACACATCGGTTGGACTGGCGCCTGAGTTGAATTCAACTGGCTGCGCGACGGCTGGCGCGGCCACGTTGGACGGGTCGGTCAAGGATACTGACACGAACGGCAGGCAGGGTGAACAGACGAATCCCGCAACAGGCCCCGCCCACGCTGGCAGGCAGCCGCTCCTGTCGACAAATTCACACCGCTGCAGTGCATAACCTCCGCGACGGTCGGGGCGGCCATCACTAATCTCCATCCACTCAGACGGACGCCAACCCCAACAAAGGGCAATGGCGTCCATCCGGCAAACCCGGCGAAAGCCGGCGGCGCAAAGCTACAGGGGCTACGGTCGAAGACCACGCCAGCCAGCTGCCAGATCCCGCACGGGACTGCCTGCGCCGCCGTCATCGCCCGCACATTTCGAGGGCTACCGATGGTGAACGCAACTACGCTCGACGCGCCGCGCAAGGCACTCTTCCTGGCGGTCGCTTCGGCTGTATTCGGCATGGCCACGCCGGCCGGCGCACAGCCGGTCGCGCCCTGGCTCGCGCAGATGAAAGTCACGCCGGCGATCCTGTCTGCCGGCCAGTGGGGCACCGGGCAGGTGCTCGGTGTCGTCGATACCGGCATTGCCGCGGGCAACAGCGTGTTCGCAGCCGGGCAGGTGTCCAGGGCACTGAGCGGCTGTGCGGCGGTAACGTTCCGCTGCTCGAACGGTGCGAACGACGACAACAACCATGGCACTGCAGTGGCCGCGATTGCAGCCGCGAACGCGCGGATGCCGTTCGCGGTCAACTACCGTGGCTATTCGACCGCAGCCGGCAGCGTGATCGGCATGGCGCCCAACGCGAACATCGTTGCGCAGAAGGTGCTCAACGCGTCCGGGTCGGGCTACTCGACCGATGTCGCCAACGGCCTGGTGCGCGCGGCGAACGCCGGTGCTGGCGTGATCAACCTCTCGCTGACCTTCGGCAACACGCCCGAACTCGTGGCGGCGATCAACTACGCCGCGGGGAAAGGTGCGTTCATCGTCTGGGCTGGCGGCAACAGCGCGCAGAACCTGCTCGGAGGCGCGAGCACCCGCGGCCTTACGGCTGCGGCGGTTTCGAGGCTGGTGTTCGTCGGCTCGGTGAATGCGTCGGGTACCGTGTCCTCCTTCAGCAACCGTCCGGGCTCCGGATCGCTGGTGGACACTGGTGCGAAGGCGACCTCGTATGCCGCGCGCTGGGTGACGGCACCGGGCGAGAACATCCTTGCGCCGGCAGCCAAGAGCGGCAACGGCGCCTACGCCGCGTGGAGCGGTACCTCGATGTCGGCACCGCTGGTCAGCGGCTCGCTGCTCCTGCTGCAGGGGGCGTGGCCGATCCTGCGTACCAATGGCACTGCCGCGAACCTGCTGCTCGCCACTGCCACCGACCTGGGCGTGGCCGGCGTGGACAGCACCTACGGCAACGGCCTGGTGAACCTGGCGACGGCTTTC
The DNA here is from genome assembly GCA_020248265.1 of Rhodocyclaceae bacterium. Lineage (NCBI taxonomy): Bacteria > Pseudomonadati > Pseudomonadota > Betaproteobacteria > Rhodocyclales > Rhodocyclaceae > Rhodocyclaceae bacterium. Next base: position 34,435 of record JADCHX010000005.1, on the reverse strand, counting down.
AGCCCCTACGGGACGCTCACGGTGACACAGGCGAACGGCAGGGCGGTGCCGGTGTCGTCGCTCACCGGTTCGATGATCTCCAGCGGCGCGCTCGGCAACCTGTCGGCGGTGCAGTCGAGGCTCGCGAACTACACCGCGCTGGACGGTTATCAGCGCAACTTCTCGGTCAATCTGTCCGGTCTGATCCGGACGCCATCGGCTTCGGCGCAGCTCAACGCGTTGCCGGTCAGCCCGAACGCAGGCGTGCGCAGGATGGCTCTAGACGGCGGCGAGCTGTCGATGCTGGCGCCAGCCGCACCCGACCGCCTGTCGTTGCTCGGCGTGTTCGGGCAGGACCCGGACGCCGTCCGGCCATCTCGTGCCGCTTACGCGCTGCTCGAGGATCGCAGTGGCGCAGTGCTCGCGTTCGGTTACGGCACGGCGTTACCGGTGCAGTACTCCTACGTACGCGCGCTGCACGGCTCCGAAGATGCGGCCATCGCAGCCGGAGAGATGGCGACCAACCTTTCCTCGTTCAGCCAGGGTGGCAGCATCGTCGCCGCTGGCATGCCGCTCGGTGGCGGCGTGCGCGTGGCGTTCGCCTACAGCGGCAGCGCCGGCCTGGCGCAGTCGCCGCTGGAGTCGGCGGCGATGCCGCTCGCGCAGAAGGCGACCGCCGTCGGTGCTGGCCTCGCCTGGCGGGTGCACGAGCGGCTGCAGATCGGCGTCTCCACGCAGTCCCTGGGCGAACGCAACGGGCTGCTCGGCAGCAGCTACAGCGAGTCGTCGGCGGTCGGCCTGGGCAGCGCCCGCCAGAGCATCGAGCTCGGCGTCTCCGCCCTGATTTCGCTCAGTGCCCGCGAGAGCATCTTCATCGAGGCATCGCAGTCGACGACCCGGTCGGGGCAGGCCGGCGACGCAAGCCTGCTGACGGACACCAGCGATATCCGGGCGCAGGCGTTCGGTGCGCGCTACAGTATTTCGGAACTGTTGCGCCCGGCCGACCGGATCAGCTTTTCCTTCCGGCAGCCGCTTCGTGTGACCGCGGGTAGCGCGAGCCTCGCGGTGACTTCCATCGACCCGGTGACCGGCGTCGCCTCGACCGGCATCGAGCAGATCGACCTTGCACCGACCGGTCGACAGCGCGACTACCGCGTCGGCTACGACGCGCCCCTTTCGAGGACTTCGCGTCTGGGCCTGCAGTTCACGCTTTCGCAGGACGCGTTGAACATCGCGGGCAACGACAAGCGGTCGGTCGGCCTGATGTGGACCTCGGCGTTCTGAGCGCCGCGCTGTTCGGGGGAGCGCGAGTTGGCGTTTCGTAGCGGGTCGCCGTAGACTGTTGCCTGCGTCAGATTGCCCGAAGCGCCGGCCCCAGCGGCGCACGGAAGACATCGGCGCATTCCCGAGGAGGAAACGACAATGCCCTGCAACCGCCCGGCGGTCGCCGCTCTCGCTGCTGCCTGCACGATGCTGTCCAGCGTTCCTGCGCAAGGGGCATCCCCGCCGTCGTACCCCGTCAAGCCCGTCCGGCTGATCATCGCCAACACGCCGGGTACGTCCGTCGACGCACTGGCGCGCGTGCTCGGCGTGCGCCTGGGCGAGGAACTCGGCGCGCAGATCGTCCCGGACAACCGCGCCGGTGCAGGTGGCCTCATCGGCGGTGAGATCGCATCTCGCTCGGCGGCGGATGGCTACACCCTGCTGGTCAGCTCCACCGGCATGCAGGTGATCACGCCCCAGATCTACAAGGGGCTGAACTACGATCCCATCCGCGACTTCGTGCCGCTGTCGCTGGTCGCGGTCACGCACAACATGCTGGTTGTCACGCCCTCGTTGCCGGTGCAGTCGGTACAGGAACTGATCGCACATGCGAGGGCCAATCCCGGGAAGCTCAACATGTCGAACGCGGGGTCGGGCTTCCAGAGCCACCTGGCCGGCGTGCTGTTCACCCACATGACGGGCATCAACGTGCAGCACGTTCCGTACAAGGGCGGCGCGTCCCTCGTCGCGGTGATCGGCAACGAGGCGCAGGTGACGATCGCACCGATGCCGGCGGTGATCGGCCATGTCCGCGCGGGCAAGCTTCGCGCGGTAGCCACCGGCGGCGAGAAGCGCTCCGTGGTGACGCCGACGCTGCCGACCATCATCGAGGCTGGTGTGCCGGGATATGTATCCACCGGCTGGATGGGGCTGATGCTGCCTGCCGGACCCTCGCGCGCGGGTCCGCCGAAGCCGCTGTACGAGCGGCTGCGCACCGCAGTGGTCAAGGTCGTCGAGGATCCGGTGACGCGCGAGCAGATGGAGCGCCAGGGCGGCGAAGCCATGTCCAGCACGCCGGAGGCCTTCCTGCAGCTGATCCGCGAAGAGTACAAGCGCTTCCAGACCGCGATCGGACTCGCTGGCCTGAAGGTCGACTGAAAACCCGTGTCAGACTCGGTTTTCCGACCCTCGTCGTGCCGCAGACCGTACCTTGCCGGGAAAACCGAGTCTGACCCGGATTTTCAGTCGTGGGCGCGGCGGCGCTGCAGGGTGAGCACGCCCGCTGCAACGATGAGCGTCGCAAGCAGCGCGCAGCCATAGGCGAGCGGCGCCGGCCACGTACCCAGCGTCATCTTCAGCACCTGGAAGAACAGCGCGAAGGTGACCAGGCCTTCGATGCAGCCGCGCAGCAGCGACAACACGGCCGCCTGTCCTTCGACGCGATGCGTAAACGGTGCCATCACGGACAGCATCACCGGGAATGTCGAGGCCATGCCGGTCATCGTCGGTCCGATCGAGGCGGCGAGCAGGGTTACCGTCATCATGAAGCTGGTCGACACGATGATGCGCGCGGGCAGGTCCCAGGCCGGCGGGGGCTTGCGGCGCAGTGTCGGGCCGGGTGCCGGGCAGACCCGTATCGCCAGCACGATCGCCGATGCGGTGACCCAGATCACGGCCGACTCTGGCAGCGCGATCGTGTCGAGCAGCCAGACCATCGATGCGGTGGCCGAGAGGCCGCAGACGAGCGCGCCCGGCCATGCGAAGCGGCGCGCAGCGAAGCCGTAGGACAGGCAGTAGGTCGCCAGCGCGATCAGCCCTAGCAGCGTGCCTGAGGCCGCCTCGCGTGCGAAGCCGATGCCCTGTTCGAACGCCACGAACACCGAGATCGGACCGGACACGATCGGCAGCCCGAGGATCAGCCCGGCGACGGCCGCGCCGTAGCGCCGGCCAGCCAGCGTCGCGGTGACGATCACCAGCGGCATCGTCGCGAGCTTGAGCAGGAAGAGCGAACCCATGCGTGGAGAGTGCCCGCGCGTGCGGACGCAGGCAAGCGCGGCGGGCAGGCGCGGCAGGCCGGCTGCTATAGTCGGTGGCATGAGTGAACCGCAACCGTCCGGTCGGCATCGGCTCAGCGGCTGGCTGCTGATGTCGGTGGTTGCACTGGCGATCGCCGCCGAGATCGTGCCCACGATCCCGGACTGGCTGCCCGGCGCGGTCGCATGGGCGGCCGCCGCCCCGCTCTGGCACCGTCTCGGCCAGCGGCAGCGGGTGATGGTGGTGGTGATGGGCGTGCTCGGTGCCGCGGGTATGGCCTGGGGCGCGCTGCACGGGCAGTCGGGCCTGCTTGCGCGTGCGCTGACGATGAACACGATGATCATCGCGATGCTGGTCGGCGTCGCCTTCCTGCCGCTGGTCAGCGTGCGCGAGACAGACGGCGAGCCGGGCAGCGAGCCGGCACCGCTGCGCCGCGGCCGGCTCGCGCTGCTGCGCACGATCGTCGGCGTGCACGTGTTCGGCGGGGTGATCAATCTCACCGCCGCGCTGATCGCGGCTGACCGGCTGCGCCGCCCGCCAGGACCCGGCGTGCCGGTGCCGGACTATCCGGTGCCGCCGGAAGGTACGCTCACCCGCCAGCAGGCCATGGCCCTCGGGACCGCTTTCTCCACCTGTGCGTTCTGGTCGCCGTTCCTCGGTGCGATGGCGGTCGCGCTCACCGTGGCTGAGGGCTCGAGCCTGTTCACCCTGGTGCTGCTGGGCCTGCCGATCGGACTGGTCGCGACCCTGGTGCTGTGGGCATGGCTTTCCACGGCCCGCTTCGGCCATGCCCGCGACTTCGAAGGTTATCCGGTGGACGTCGGCGCCCTGTGGATTCCGTTCGTGCTTGCGATCGGCGTGTTCGCGATCCACGAATGGAAGCCCGCCTGGTCGATACAGCCGGTGATCGCGATACTGGCGATCGCGATCACCGGGGTAGCGCTGGCGGCAAAGCAGGGCGCGTCCGCCGCGTCCGATCGGCTGCTGCGGCATGTGCCGATGCGACTGCCGGGGCTGGCCGGCGAACTCTGGATCTTCATGGCAGCCGGGCTGCTCGCCTCCGGCCTGGCGGCGCTGCTCACCGCGTTCGATATCGGCACACCGTTCACCGGGTTCGGTGGTCTGGAAGCGAGCATCGTGCTGGTGATCTGCACGCTGGTGGCCTGGGCCGGCCTGCATACCATCGTGTCGATCCCGCTGGTCGGCGTCTGGCTGGCACCGTTGTCGCCGCAACCCGACCTGCTCGCGCTCGCCTTCCTCTGCTCATGGGCGATCGGCCTGCCGGCCTGCGCCACCTCGGGCACGGTGCTGGCCATGCAGGCACGCTACGGCATCCCGATCGGCACCTACATCCGATGGAACCTGCCCTACCTCGTCACGATGCTGGGCGTGTCGATCGTCGCGCTGAACCTGTACGCATACCTGCTGTACTGACCTGATGTACTGACCGCGCCCTCCCGATCGTCCGCGCCGCGCGGACGCCCGTGCCACAACCGGACCCGCTAGCCGCTCGCTCCGGGATCTCCATGGCGCGACATCCATCCTTCGGCCTCGGCGGCGGACAGGCTCTGTCCGGGCCACGGCCAGAGCCCGGGCACCCGTTCACGATAGCGTCGGTAGGCCTCGCCGAAGGTTCCCACCAGCTTCGCGTCCTCCAGGTGCGAGCCAACCAGGAGGTACAGCGTGATCGCGATCGAGGTTACCAGCCAGGCCGAATCCATCGGCCGCGTCCAGATGATCACCAGCGCCAGGAAGTACCACGGGTGCCGCACATGCCGGTGCAGTGGCGACAGCGTGAAGCCGGCACTGCCATCGACCGATTCGATGCGCAGCCCGGTGAACGCACCCATGTCGTACCAGCGCAGGGTCCAGAAGAAGGTAGCCACCGCCGCCACCGCCGCGACGTCGCAGGCCAGCCTTGCCGGCATCGGTATCTCGAACAGCGGCGCACCGGACAGCTGCCACTGCAGCCACAGCACCGGCAGCAGCGCGGCCAGCGCCACGCCGTTGTAGGCCAGCCGGTAGGCCGGCGCGAGCCGCGGCAGGCGAGCCGCCACCATGGCTTTCACCGGCGTGGCTGCGAGCAGCGAGTGCAGGCAGAAGTACAGTGCCCAGGCGATGGCCAGCAGTGTCAGGCCGGCCGGGCTGGCTGCAGGATCAGCCACCACCGGCTGCGCGCGCGAACAGGGGGGATAGGTCGTCGAGTTCGTCGATGCCACGGCACATCGTGCAAAGCGCGCGCGCAGCCTCTTCGCCCAGCGCGCGCGTGGCAAGCGCGATGAACTTGGCATCCAGTGCCGCGTCGGACATCGGATTGACGACGCTGCCGGTCGCATGTTCGACGCGTGCCTCGAAGCGCCGGCCGTCGGCGAGCATCAGCGTCACGGCAGACTGGTCGGTGCCCAGGCTCTCGTCCACCACTGGGTGGATGCGGGTACGCAGCGCCGCGAGCGCCGGGTCGACCGCGCGCGCGTCGGTGAACTGGTCGACGCCGGCCGACTGGTCGGCGAGGGCCACCGCACAGGCATGGCTGAAGCTCAGCTTCGACTCGAGCCCGTCCTTCGGATCGGTGCGTCCGGTGAGCACCATCACCAGCGGATGCACCTTCACCTCGACGCGTTCGATCGCCGCCGCTGGCGCACCCGACTGCGCCGCCACCTGCAGGCAGCCATCGATCAGCGGATGCAGCACGATGCCGCAGGGATAGGGTTTGTAGGTGTCGAGTGCCGCCTCCCAGCGCTCGCCCAGCGAGCCGGTGAGACTGTCCTCGTCGAATCCGTCGGCCAGCACGACGGCGAAGCCACGCGGTGCCTCGATCGCGCGCAGCGACGAGGTGAAGCCGGTGGCCGCGATCAGCGCGGCGTTCAGGCCTTCGCGGCCGGCGCGCGCGATGTTGTAGCTCTTCGACATGCCGCCCATCATCTCGCCCAGCCCGGTCGCCGATGTCGCGGCGATGCCGATCGCGTGGGCCATCCTCACCGTGTCGAGGCCGAGCAGGCGGCCGGTGGCCACGGCTGCACCGACCACGCCGCAGGTGCCGGTGATGTGCCAGCCGCGGGCGTAGTGTCCATGACCGATCGCGACGCCGAGCCGGCACGCGACTTCCATGCCGATGAGGAACGCGTCGAGCAGCCGCGCACCGGTGACCTTCGGCAGTCCGTCGGGCAGTGCCTCGGCGATCGCGAGTACCGCCGACAGGCAGGCCGGCCCCGGATGGATCACCGTCGCCAGGTGCGTGTCGTCGAAGTCGAGGATGTTGCTCGAGTAGCCATTGACCAGCGCGGCGGTCAGTGCATCGGTGCGCTGGCCGCGGCCGAACAGCCGGGCCGCCGGTGCGCCGGCATGCGGCCGCAGCGCCGACCACAGCAGGTCGACCGCCGGGTCGTCGGCACCGCCCAGCATGCAGCCGAACGAATTGAGGAAGGCGCGGCGCGCTTCAGCCAGCGCAGCGGCGGACGGGCTGCCGGCCGTGCGCGCGATCGGATGCAGCGCCGCGAAGCGGGCAAGGGCGAGCGTAGGGGTCGTGTCGGTATCCATGCGGAGACTCTAGCACCGGGCGTCGACCGATGCCCGACATCGGCGCGCTCAGCGGATGAACGCCGCGATCTCCTCTGCCGTGCCACCCATCCAGTTCAGTGGCCGCGCGAGCGACCCGACCAGCGTACGGTGGCCGAGGTTCTCGTAAGGGACGAGCTTCACCTCGGTGCCGACCTCGCGCAGCCGGCGGGCCAGGGCCTCGCTGTTCTTCGGGGCTACCAGGTTGTCCGAGGTCGCATAGAGCAGCAGCGAGCGCGGCGCTCCCTTCGCGACCGCGTTGATCGGCTGTGTTGATGGCGGGGTATCCGGCCAGCCGAAGACCGCGCGGGTGGTCCTCCCGGTGAGCGGCAGGAAGTCGTACGGGCCAGCCATGCCGACGAACCCGGCGAGCCGTCCGGCGTCGAAGCCGGCGTCCTTCGCGAAGCGCGGGTCGAACGCAACCATCGCGGCGTTGTAGGCGCCTGCCGAATGGCCTCCGATGAACACCCGCGATGGATCGCCGCCATGCCTCGTCGCATGGTCGATCACCCAGCGGACCGCGCGCGCACTGTCCTCGACGAAGCCGGGGAACTTCACTTCGGGATGCAACCGGTAGTCGGGCACCACGGTGACGATCCCACGTGCCGCCATTGCCTCGCCGACGAACCGGTAGAAGCCGCGCGTGCCCGATGTCCAGGCGCCACCATAGAAAAACACGAACACCGGCGCGGGCGTGCGTGCGTCGAGCGGCGAGTAGACGTCCAGCCGCTGGCGGGGATTGCTGCCGTAGGCGATGTCCGGCGCGAGCCGGTAGGTGTCGTCGGGTACCCGCCTTTCCAGGAGGGTAACCGGCGAGCAGGCCTGCACCAGCGGCAGGGCGCCGCCCGCGAGGCCGAGGTGAAGCAGGCGGCGACGGTTCGAAGAGAGCATGGACCGGATTATCCGGCCCATGCCCTCATTTCAGGATCTGGAACAGGTTGTTGAAGTCGTCCGTCCACAGACGCCACTGCGGCTTCGAGTCCACCGGCTGGGCGACCGCCTTGATCGCGGCCTTCTGCAGCATGGCGTCGCTGCGGCTGACCAGCACCCAGTCGGAACTCGACAGGAAGCGGTCCTGCCGGTCGCTGGGCTCGTCGGACACGATGGCCGACTGCAGGCCCATCTCGTCGGCGATCCGGCGCACCACCGGGGGCAGGTCGAGGAAGCGGTTTGTCACGTGGAATGCGATCACGCCATCGGGCTTCATGTGCCGCAGGTAGACTTCCATGGCCTCCTTCGTGATCAGGTGCGTGGGGATCGAGTCGCTGGAGAACGCATCGATCGCCAGTACGTCGAAGCCCTGCGGTGCTTCGCGCTCGAGCTGGAGGCGTGCATCGCCGAGCACCACGTCGACCTTGGCCTTCGAATCTTTCAGAAAGCTGAACCAGTCGCGGGCGATGTCGACCACCTGTGGATTGATCTCATACATGCGGAAGCGGTCGCCCGAACGCCCGTAGGTGGCCAGCGTGCCGGTACCGAGCCCGATCACGCCGACATGGCGCGCGCTCTCCGGGGCGTTGGCGATCGCCAGCCCGATGCCCGATGCCGGACCGTAATAGCTGGTCGGATCCATCCTGCGCGCCGGGTCGAGCCGCTGCTCGCCGTGCAGGATCACGCCGTGCACGAGGCTGCGCACCGCCTCCGGGTCGGTCTTCGGATCGCCGTAGTCTTTCACCCGTACGACGCCGTAGAAGTTGCGCTGGATCATCAGCGAGTCGGCCAGCTTCTCCTTCACGTAGATGGCCGACTGGACGCCGGTGAAGACCAGCACGCCGACCGCCACCACCAGGGCATATACCGGTGCCTTGCGCACCCGGATCAGCGCGAGCAGCGCGACCAGCACGAAGCCGATGCCCAGTTCCCAGTAGCCGTTGAACGCATGCGGTGCCAGCACGCCGACGAACAGGCCGCCCAGGGCGCCGCCCAGCGAGATCATCAGATAGAACGTCGTCAGGTAGCGCGGTGCCGGCTTGATCAGCGTCAGTTCGCCGTGGCAGAACATGCACAGCACGAACAGCCCGGCGCAGTAGAGCGGGATCGCGACCTTGATGCTCAGCGTGATCTCGTTCGAGTGCAGGCCCCAGGCCATCACGCACAGCAGCACCGCGCCGAGCAGCATCAGCGGGGTGCGCCGGTACCAGCCCTGCGAGTCGAAGCAGAGGATGAAGGTGAGCAGGTACAGCGACAGCGGCACGATCCACAGGAATGGCACCGAGGCGATGTTCTGCGTCATGTGGCTGGTCAGCGAGAGCAGCAGCACCGAACCCATCGCCGACAGCGACAGCCACATCAGCAGCGCCCCCCAGGTCGGTGGCTGCCCGGCCGCATCGCCGGCGGCGTGCACCGCGCGCGAGGGCGCGACATCGACCGGTACGCTGCTGGTCTTGAGCCCGTAGGCGGCGGCGGCTGCGCACAGTGTCACGAACACCACGTAGCCGGCGGACCAGCCCCAAGACTGTGCGACGGTGTTCACCCACGGCTCGATCGCGACCGGGTAGGACAGCAGCGCGAGCATCGATGCCAGGTTGGACAGCGCGAACAGCCGGTAGGGCACGGCGTTGTCGAACGTACGAGCGAACCAGGCCTGCACCAGCGGCCCGGTAGTCGACAGCAGGAGGTAGGGGAGGCCGATGGTGGCCAGCAGCAGCCCGAGGATGCGCAGCGCCGGGTCTTCGTCGCCCGACGGCTTCCAGGACGCGTCGGCGATGATCGGCAGCACCGCGAGGCTTGCCACCAGCAGGCCGATGTGCAGCCAGGCCTGCTTCTTCGGCGCCAGGCGCCGGGTGGTCCAGTCGGTGTATGCGTATCCTGCGAGAAGCACGCTCTGGAAGAACACGAGGCAGGTTGTCCAGACCGCGGACGAGCCGCCGAACCAGGGCAGGATCTGCTTGGCGATCAGCGGTTGCACCAGGAACAGCAGGAACGCGCTGAAGAAGATCGTTACGGCATAAAGGTACATCGGGTGTCCTTGGGATCGGATGCGCGTCTGGTATGCCCGTCTGGGATGCAGGTATGGGATGCAGGTCTGGTCTTGCGTACGTCGGCCCGCAAGGGCAAACCTCGTATTATATGGGTTGTCTCAACGCACCAACCGCTCGAAAGGTACACATGGCTGCGTATCCGGAACTCAACGGCAGGGTGGTAGCCATCACTGGCGCCGCCTCGGGCATCGGCGCCGTGGCCGCGCGCGAGTTCGCCGCGCAGGGCGCGCGGGTCGCGCTGGTCGACATCGCGCGTGACGACGCCCAGGCGCTGGCGGCGGAACTGGTCGCGGCGGGCGGGACCGCTCGCCATGTGCACTGCGACATCTCGGACGAGGCCTCGGTGCAGGCGGCTGTCGCGGAGGTGACCTTCGCGTTCGGTGGCCTCGACGTGCTGGTGAACTGCGCCGGCGGCTACACGAAGATGCTCAATATCGAGCAGATGCCGGTCGAGGAATTCGACAAGGTGATCGCGCTCAACCTGCGCGGTACCTTCCTGATGTGCAAGGCGGCGATCCCGGCGCTCAAGGCCTCGAAGGCCGGGCGCATCATCAACATCGCCTCGATCTCCGGGCGTACCGTGCACGCGACCTCGTCGCCCGCCTACGGCGCGGCCAAGGCCGGCGTGATCCAGCTCACCCGATTCCTCGCCTGGGAACTGGGCCCGCACAACATCACCGCCAACTCGATCGCGCCGATCACCACGTTGACGCCCCGGGTGGCTGCCCTGCGCACGCCGGAGCAGGTCGAGCAGATGGCGGCGACCATCCCGTTGCGGCGCCTGGCCGAACCGGTCGACCATGTGAACGCGATGCTCTGGCTCGCCTCCGATGCGGCGAGCTACATCAATGGCGTGTCGCTCGACGTCAACGGCGGCCGGGTGATGTTCTGAACATCGGTGCGGCGGTCACCGGCCGCCAGTTCCACAACCAGCCCGAGAAGAGCCACCTGCACGGCTTCCTGGTCGACCTGTGGGACGAGGTGCGGCGCGAGACCGGCGGTGCGCTCGAGATCACGGTCCATGCGCAGAATGCCGGCATCCCGGGATCCGATCCGGCTGCGCTGAAGATGCTGATTGCCGGCGAGGTGGAGTTCATCGTGCTGATGGGCGGGCTGCTCGGCGACGTCGTCCCGGCGGCCGGGATACAGGGGTTGCCGTTCGCCTTCACCAGCCATGCACAGGTGCATGCCGCCGATGCCGGGCCACTCGGCGAATACCTGCGCCGCGAGATGCTCGCGGCCGGCATCCGCGGGTTCGGCGGCGGCCTGATGGAGAACGGATTCCGCCACATCGTCATGCGCGAGAAGCCTGTCCGTGGCGTCGAGGACCTCGCCGGTGTGCGCATGCGGGTGCCCGACAGCCCGCTGTTCATCGACACCTTCACCGCGCTGGGCGCGACGCCGGTGATCGCCAACATCAGCGAACTGTATTCCTCGCTGGCGAGTGGCCGTGTCGACGGCCAGGAGAACCCGCTCGCGGTGTGCGAGGTGAACCGGCTCTACGAGGTCACGCGCTACGTGAGCCTGACCAGCCACATGTGGTCCGGCTTCAACCTGATCGGCAACCTCGCCTTCGTGCAGCGGCTGCCCGTATCGACCGTGTCGATCGTGGAACGCGCGGTGGCCAGGCACGTGGCGCGGCAGTGCGCGTATACCGACGGATTCAACCGAGACCTCGAGCGTGGGCTCGCCGACCGCGGGATGATCTTCAACACCGCCGATGTCGCCGGCTTCCGCCGCGCGCTTTCGACCGAGTTCTACCTGCGCTCGAAGGAACGCTTCGGACGCACGGCGTGGACACTGCTCGAGGATGCGGTGGGCCGGCTGGGCTGAGCCAGCCGGCCGGTAGCCCGGCGGCGCGGCTACTCGAGCTTGATGTTCGCCGCCTTCGCCACCTTCGTCCATTTCGCGATCTCGTCGCGGATGTACTGGGCGAACTGTTCGGGCGTCGTGCTGGAGGCGTTCATGCCCACCTTGAGCAGACCGGTCTTCACGTCAGCCGCAGCCAGCGTCTTGACGAGGTCTGCGTTGAGGCGGTCGACCGCTGGTCGCGGCGTATTGGCCGGTGCCACCACGCCCCACCAGCTGACCACGTCATAGCCGGGGATCGTCTCGGCGACAGTCGGGATGTTCGGCACTTCCTGCTCGCGCGTCGGTCCGGTCACCGCGATCGCGCGTACCCGGCCGTTCTGGATCTGCGGCAGGGCAGTGGTCAGGGTCGGTATCATGAACGCGATCTCGCCGGCGACCACGCCAGCCAGCGCCGGCGGGCTGCCGCGGTAGGGCACGTGCGTGGTCTCGATCTTCATCAGCGTGTTGAGCAGCGCCGCCGCCAGGTGCTGCGAACTGCCCGGTCCGGCCGAACTGTAGTTCAGCATGCCGGGCTTTGCACGCGCGATCGCGACCAGTTCCTTCACCGTCTTCGCCGGCACCGACGGGTGCACGACGATGATGTTGGCCGTGGTGCTCACCAGAGACACGGGCGAGAAATCCTTCACCGGATCGTACGGCAGCTTCGCGTAGAGGGCAGGGTTGACCCCGTGGGTCGAGATGTTCGCGAGCAGCAGCGTGTAGCCGTCGTTTGGCGACTTCGCGGTGATCTCCGCGCCGAGCGAGCCGCCGGCACCGGGGCGCACGTCGACGACCACCGGCTGGCCGAGCAGTTCGCTCCAGCGCGGCGTGAAGATGCGCGCGATCACGTCGGTCGCGCTGCCAGCGGCCTGGGCGACGACCAGGCGGATGGGCTTGGCCGGAAAGGCCTGTGCGGCGGCGATCGATGGCAGCGCGAGCAATGCCGCTGCACCGGTTGCGGATATGGCGACCGCCAGGGCGGTCGGACGCGACGGTCGGGCGATGCGCCGCTTCGCGGCAGGGTACTGGTTCTGCATATGCTCCTCCGGGGGACTGGTCATGCGGTGTGTCGGCGGCCTCTGGCGGGCCGCTCGGGATCGGGTGGATCAGGCTGGACGATCAGGCGGCCAGCAGCCTGCGCGTTGCGTCGGCCGCCTCGCGCGCAACTTCGGTCGGTGGCCGCGCCCACAGCGCCGGGTTGGGCGCCTCGAAGCTCATGTAGCCGCCATAGCCCTTCTCGCGCAACAGGTCGAACACCGCCCGCCACTGCACGATTCCCTCGCCGGGCAGCAGCCGGTCGGTCGGTCGCCGCTGGCCGGGCGGCGGGCCCGCAGGGACGTCGCTGTACTGGAAGGTGAAGATCTCCTCCGGTGCGACATGTTCGAAGCCGCGGCCCGGCGAGCCGCTGCGCTGCAGGTGGTACGCGTCGATCAGCAGCCCGGCGGCCGGATGCGCGGCCTTCGCGATGATCTCGCGTGCGACCTCGAGATGGTTGATCACGTCGTGCTGCGAGTTGAACTCGAGTGCGAGCCTCAGGCCGTGGTCCGCTGCGATCTGCGCGGCTTCGCGCAGCGACAGTGCCGCCTGCGCGACGGTGCCGTTGTTCTGGCCGGGTGCGGTCATGATCATCGGACAACCCATCGCGACCGCGTTGCTGCAGGTCAGGGCGAACACGTCGAACAACCGGCGCCGCTCGGCACCCTCGGCGAACAGCAGGCCGTATTCGGTGCCGAGGACGGCGATGTGCATGCCGCTGGTCCTGACCAGGTCGAGTACCTGGGCATTGCTCATCCCCATGTCGAGGCAGCGCGTGAAGTCGATCCGCCGAAGCTCCATCGCATCGAAGCCGCCAGCGCGTGCCGCCGCCAGCGCCTCCGCGAGCGGCGTCGTGTCGAGCGACCAGGTGTGCAGCGCGAGACGTTGGGCAAGATCGGTCATCGAGGGGTTCCGGTGAGACGCGTGCCGCACATCATACCTGTGCGGTGCGACAGGTTGCGCGGGTGCCATGCCTGCCGTGTTGCGGGAACCCTGCCGGGTCTGCCGATTTGCCGGTACGCTAGCGGAAATCCCCCCGGGCGAGGCCCCAGATGAATGCACCGACAGCCGCTGGCACCATTGCGTCCACCACTCGTGACCCGATCGCGTTCGAGCTGTTCAAGAACTCGGTCGCGGCGATCGCCGACGAGATGGCGGTCACCGTCCACCGTACCAGCTACACCTCGGTGGTGAAGAACAACATGGACTTCTCCACTGCGTTCGCCGACGGTGACGGGGTGATCGTCGCGCAGGGGCTGACCCTGTCCGGGCACCTGGGTGCGATCCCGGTCGCGCTGCAGTCGGTGATGAAGTGTTTCGAGGGCGACATCCATCCGGGCGATGTGTTCGCGATGAACGACCCGTTCGAAGGCGGCATGCACCTGCCCGACATCTTCGTGTTCCAGCCGATCTTCGTCGACGGCAGGCGGCTGGCCTTTGCCTGCACCATCGCGCACCACACCGACGTCGGGGGGAGGGTGCCGGGGTCGAGCGCGGCCGACTCGACCGAGATCTTCCAGGAAGGCATCCGTATCCCGCCGATCAAGCTGTTCGACCGCGGCGTCAAGAACTTCACCTTCTTCCGCATCTTCGAGGCGAACGTGCGGGTGCCGGACAAGGTGGTGGGCGACCTCACCGCGCAGCTGTCGGCCTGCTACGTTGCGGAGAAGCAGTTCCTGGAACTGGTCGAGCGCTACGGTACCGACACGGTCGCCTTCTTCATGAAGGAGATCAACATCTACGCCGAGCGCGTCACCCGCGCGGCGATCGAGAAGCTGCCCGACGGCGAGTGGAGCTTCGAGGACTGGATCGACGACGACGGGGTCGACCGCGACAAGCCGATCCGCCTGTTCGTGACCGTGCGCAAGCACGGCGACGAGATGGAGGTCGACTACACCGGGTCCAGCCCGCAGGTGCGCGGTGCGATCAATTCCACCTACAGCTACAGCTGCGGTTCCGCGTGGACCGCGGTGCGCGCGATCCTGCCGCAGGACATCCCGAACGCGGAGGGCGCCTCGCGCCCGATCAGGGTGACAGCGCCGGAGGGCACGATCGCCAACGTGATCATGCCGGGCGCCTGCGCGGCGCGCGCAATGACCGGTTTCCGGATGACCGATGCCACCTTCGGTGCGCTCGCCCAGATGCTGCCCGACAACGGCATGACCGCCTCGGACGGCGGCAACACCAACGTGTCGATCGGCGGCTACTACCGAGACCGCAAGTCGTTCATCTATGTCGACTTCACCTGCGGTTCGTGGGGCGCGCGCGCGTTCGACGACGGCCATGACGGTCTGTCGCACATCAAGGGAAACATGGCCTCGCATGCGGTGGAGTCGATCGAGGCCGAATACCCGATCCAGTTCCTGTCCTACGAGTTCGTGCCGGACAAGTTCGGCCCGGGCAAGTACCGCGGCGGCGCGCCGTACAGGCGCGACTACCGGTTCCTGGAAGGCGAGGCAGTGCTGTCGGTGCGCGCCGACCGCAAGCGATTCCCGGCGTTCGGGTTGTACGGTGGTCAGCCGGGCCGTCCCTCGGAGAACGTGCTAAACCCGGGCACGTCGCAGGAAGAGCCGCTGACCGGCAAGTTCACCCGCTCCATCCACCGCGGTGACGTGTTCCGCACGGTGCTCGCCGGCGGTGGCGGCTGGGGCGATCCGCTCGAGCGCGATCCGGCGCGCGTGCTGCGCGACGTGCGCAATGAACTGCTGTCCGACGAACTCGCGCGGTCGCAGTACGGGGTGGTGGTCGACCGCAAGCACTGGCTGGTGGACGAGGCGGGTACGCATGCGCTGCGCGAGTCCATGCGCGCCGCGCGCGGCGGCGCGACGCTACCCTTCGTCACCCATGCATGGCCGGCAGATTTCGACGGCACCGACATCCGCGCGATCGAGGCATCGAGGAAATGAGCGACTCCCTTCCGCACCACCCCACCTACCGCGTCGGCGTCGACATCGGCGGCACCTTCACCGACATCGTTTTCCTGTCCGAGGACGGCCGGCTGCTGACCAAGAAGATCTCCTCCAGCGTGGACAACTACGCGCTGGCGATCGTCCAGGGCCTTAGCGACCTGTTCAAGGAGCACGGACTGGCGGGCAGCGACGTCGACGTGCTGCGCCACGGTACGACGGTCGGCTCGAATGCGATCCTCGAGCACAAGGGCGTGCTGACCGGGCTCATCTGCAGCGAGGGCTTCCGCGACATCCTCGAGATCCGCAACCTGCGCCGGCCGCATCTCTACAACATCGTCTGGAACAAGCCGCAGCCGCTGGTCGAGCGCTACCTGCGGCTGCCGGTGGACGAGCGGATCAACGCCCGGGGTGAGATCGAGGTGGCGCTGGACCTCGCCCAGGTCGAACAGGTCGTCGATCGCATGCTCGGCGAAGGTGTCGAGGCGATCGCCGTATGCCTGAAGAATTCGTACCTGAACCCGGTGCACGAGTACGCGATCAAGCGGGTGATCGAGGCACGCGCGCCCGGCCTGCCGCACTGCGTGAGCCACGACGTGCTGCCCGAGATCAAGGAGTACGAGCGCACTTCGACCACCACGGTCAACGCGTATATCCTGCCGATCGTCAAGCGCTACCTTGAAACGCTGCGCAAGAGCCTCGACGATTCGGGCATCCATGCGAAGCTGCTGCTGATGCAGAGCAACGGCGGCCTGATCACCGATGCCGAGGCCGCACGCATGCCGGTGAACATCGTCGAGTCCGGACCGGCCGGCGGCGTGGTCGGTGCGCAGGCGCTGGCGAAGAAACTCGGGCTGACCCAGATCGTTACCTTCGACATGGGCGGAACCACCGCCAAGGCCTCGATCGTCGAGGAAGGCGAAGTGTCGCGCGCCACCGAGTACAGCGTTGGCGGCGGCATCATGATCGGCTCGCGGCTGCTGACCGGGTCGGGCTACCTGTTGAGGGTGCCGGCGATCGACCTGGCGGAAGTCGGCGCAGGCGGCGGTTCGATCGTGCGCGTCGACGCCGGCGGCGCGGTACGCGTCGGGCCGGACAGCGCAGGCGCCTTTCCCGGACCGGTCTGCTACGGCAAGGGCGGCACCGAGCCGACCATCACCGACTGCAACGTGGTGCTCGGCTACATCAACCCGCAGCACCTCGTGCAGGGCGAGCTGTCGCTCGACGCCTCGAAGAGCCGCAGCGCGGTGGCCGAGAAGGTGGCCGGGCCGCTCGGGTTGTCGCCGGAGCATGCCGCCTATGCCGCCTTCAAGATCGCCGGCTCGAACATGATGCGCGCGATCCGCGCGGTGTCGGTCGAGCGCGGCCGCGACGTGCGCGGCTTCTCGCTGTTCGCCTTCGGCGGCAACGGCCCGCTGTTCGGCGCGGATCTCGCGCAATCGCTCGGCATGAAGCTGGTGGTGGTTCCGCCCTCGGCTGGCCTGTTCTCGTCGTTCGGGCTGCTCTATGCCGACGTCGAGCACCACTACTCGCGCACCTTCCGGCGCGTACTTTCGACGGCGGGCGTGGCGGATATCAACGCCGCCTGGGACCGTTTGATCGCCCATGGCCGCGCCCAGCTCGAGGCCGAGGGCTTTCCGCCGGAGCGCATCCGCATCCGCAAGTTTGCCGACATGCACTACAAGGGGCAGTCGTACGAACTCGCGGTGCCCGCGCCGGATGCTCCGCTCGATGCGACCACCGTGCCGGTGCTGGAGGAGACGTTCGCTAAAGAGTACGAACGGACCTACGGTCACCGCTCACCGTCGTCGATACCGATCGAAATGGTCAACATCAAGGTGATCGCACTGGGCCTGCCCGAGCGTCCACTGGTACCCGAGGCGCTGCACGACGTGCGTGCCGAGCGGCCGGCGCCGCCGCCGCGACAGGTCTACTTCGGTCCGCAGGCCGGCTGGCAGCTGACGCCGATCCTGCGTCGGTCGGATCTCGCCCGGAAGACCGACGGTCCGCTGATCGTCGAGGACTACGATTCGACCTGCGTGGTGCCGCCGGGTGCCACGGCGGAACTCGATGGGTACGGGAACATCCTGATCAGGCTCTGAGCCAGCGGCGGAAGGGCGGTCAGGCGCCCGGAGTCGGCAGAATCGCGCGAAGCAGGTAGTCTTCGCCACAAGCGACCGAGGCCCCATGACGACCGACACGAAGACAGCCACTGCAGACACCGGCAACGCAATCTGGCGCTGGTTCGACCGAACCGTGCTGTCGCTCGGCCGCGACATGCGCTGGTCCTACCTGCCGCCGCTGATGGTGTACGTGGCGGCCGGGGTGTCGGGCCTGACCGGTATCGTCGGTACCTTCTTCGTCAAGGAGTACCTCGGGCTGTCGGCGGCCTTCCTCGCCGCGCTCGGCTTCTGGGCGGGTATCCCCTGGGCGCTGAAGATGCCGCTCGGACACCTGGTCGATCTGATCTGGCGCTACAAGGCGTGGCTGGTCTGGCTCGGCGCCTCGGTGATCGCGGCCAGCCTGCTGATCATGTACGGGCTGATCGTGCATACCGATGCGATGGTCGCGATTGCATCGAAGGAGGTCTGGTTCGTCGTCTCGGCGCTGCTGTCGCCGGTCGGTTTCGTGATCCAGGACTGCGTGGCCGACGCGATGACCGTCGAGGCGGTGCCAAGGCTGGACGCGCAGGGCAATCCGGTCGACCCGGACACGCGCAAGCTGATGCACACGACCATGCAGATGCTCGGCCGGGTGGCGATCATCGGTGGCACCGTACTGGTCGGGCTGATCAACGTCTGGATGTTCCAGGACGCGGCGAAGCTGCCCGAGGCGCAGAAGGTCGCCATCTACGGCAACGTGTATGCGCTGGCACTGGTGATCCCGCTGCTGTCGGTGCTGGGCGTGATGCTCGCAGGCTTCATGAAGCGCAGCACCGTGCGCAAGCTGGCCGCGCTCGGCAAGTCGCGCGAAGAGATCGCGCGCGTGCTCTACGAGACGCCCTCGGCGACCACGCCGAACTGGTGGATCCTCGGCGGTAGCCTGGTGTTCGTGGCGATCACCCTCGCCGTCGGCCTCGGCAGGTTCGACTACGGCCAGGAGATCATCTTCGCCGGCTCGATGGCGGTGATCGTGTTCCTGATGGTGCGCCTTACCCGCGAGCTCGACCCCGATGCGCAGCGACTGCTGATCGGTACCGCGGTGGTCGTGTTCATCTTCCGCGCGATGCCCGGCCCGGGCGCGGGCGCCACCTGGTGGTTCATCGACGAACTCGGCTTCGACCAGCAGTTCCTCGCGAAGCTGTCGCTGCTCGGCAGCCTGCTCACGCTGGCTGGCCTGTTCATCTTCCGCCGGTTCATCGCCGAACACTCGCTCGCCACGATCGTCGTGTTCCTCACCATCGCCGGCACGATCCTCGCGCTGCCGACGCTGGGCATGTACCACGGCCTGCACCACTGGACCGCGGCAATGACAGGCGGCGTGGTCGACGCCCACTTCATTGCGGTGATCGATACCGCGCTGGAGTCGCCGCTCGGCCAGATAGCGATGATCCCGATGCTTGCCTGGATCGCCAACTCGGCGCCTGAGCACCTGAAGGCGACGTTCTTCGCGGTGATGGCCTCGTTCACCAACCTCGCGCTGTCCGCATCGCAGCTCGGCACCAAGTACCTGAACCAGGTATTCGACGTGACGCGCGAGGTGAAGGACGCCACCGGCGCGGTAAAGGTACCGGCGGACTACAGCGAGCTGGGCATGCTGCTCGTGACGGTGATGGTGATCGGCTTCGTGCTGCCGATGCTGGCGGTGGCGGTCGTACGGATAGCGAAATTGCGTACTGCGTGACACATGTCCGGACTGCCCGCCCGCGCGCCCTGGCCGGAGCGCGCGGGCGCGCGCAGATCAGAACTCCAGCTTGGAGATCTTGCTGCCGTCGATCGCAGCACCTGCGAACAGGCCCGCGTTGGCAAGTGCGAAGCCGGCGATGTCCGCCTTCGCAGTCGCAGTATCCACCGCTGCGTTCGCGCCGGCGCGCATCACCGCCACCGAGGCATTGACACCCGCGGTCCAGCCATCGGACTTGCGGAAGCCGGCGAACGCCGACTCGGTCAGGAACATCAGTATCAAGGCCTTCGACTGGCCACCGGCCTGGAAGCCGAACGAGCCTGCGGTGATCCTGTAATAGTCGATCGTCTTGCCGCCGACGCGGAGCGCCCCGTCGCCGAACTCGCCGCCGATGATGAAGCCGGCCTGGATCACGTTCGGGAACACGAGGATGCCGCGCGCGCGCGCGGCGAGTTCGCGCGTGCCGCTGACGCTCTGGAAGAGCTCGCCCATGGCCTTGTCAAAGCCCTTGTCGATCGTGGCGCGGCGCTCGGCGGGCGTGGCGCCCGAACCCATGTTGGTGCTGCAACCGGCAAGCAGCGTGCCAGACGCGGCCACTGACGCAATGGCGGTGATCATGTTCCTGCGGTTCATGGTGGTTCCCCCTGGGTTGTCTGTAGTTATGTCGTTGTGTCGCTTTGGTGTGGCTGGCGCCGCCTCGGAACGCAGGACTGGGAGGTCTTGTGCCGCAGAGGTTTTTCAAGTCTAGCCCTCAAGTTGCCGCTGTGCGAGGCAGGAGTACGCTTTCTGGACAACTCATGCCTGAGCCCCGGCCTTCCTGCTGCCCTCTTGTGTACCCGTAATCCTGATGCGGGCAGGCGCAGTACCCACCATGGACCGGGCGACCTGCCGAGGTAGCGACGATTCAATGGCCGGCCGCGTCCTCGAGGTCTACCGTGCTGGCGTCGTAACCATAGACCCAGCCCGGATCGGTCTTGTCGCGCAGCCAGTTGTTCGCGCTCGACCCAGCCTGGATGTCCGATGCGCGCGGCTTCCGGATGCGTTCGTACAGCTGGTAAGCCTCCTGTACGCCGTCCGGCTCGACCCGGCGGAGGCAGCGCGACAGGACTGCTGCATCCTCGAGCGCGGACGCCGCACCCTGGGCCATGTAGGGCGTCATTGGATGGCAGGCATCGCCGAGCAGCGCGATGCGTCCGTCCGACCACCTCGCCAGGGGATCGCGTTCGAACAGCGCCCACTTGAAGACCTCGGGACATGCTTCCAGGATCGCCTGTACCTCCGGGTGAAAGCCGGCGTATGCAGCACGAAGTTCGTCGAGATCTCCCTTCGCGGACCATGACTCGGGCGTGGTCCACTCGGCACGTTCGGGTACGCTGGTCACGAAGTACAGCTCGTCCTGCGCGCGGGTGACGTAGTACACCACCATGTGCCTGTCCGGTCCCCACCACTTGGTGCGCACCGGGGCCAGCTTCAGGCCCCGCAGGCGGTCGGACGCGTAAGTGGTCCTGTAGGCCACCCGGCCGGTGAACCGTGGTGTCTCGGGTCCGAGCAGCGTCTCGCGGACCAGGGAGTGAACGCCGTCGGCACCGATCACCGCGTCGGCACGTGCGGATGTCCCGTCCGTGAAGCGCAGGTCCACGCCCTGCGGGTCCTGGTCGATCGCCGCGAGCTTCATGCCCAGATGCACGACTTCGGGAGGCACGATGCCGGCGATCGCGGCATGCAGGTCGGCTCGATGCAGGAAGAGGTAGGGTGCACCGAAGGCGCGCTCGACCTCCGAGCCCAGCGGGAGGCGGCTGGTCTCGACGCCGGTGTCCCATGTGCGGCTGATCGCGAAATCCGCCTGGAATGCCGTCCTGCGCAGCACGTCTTCGATGCCGAGGTGACGTAGCACCTTGACTGCGTTGGGGGCCATCTGGATGCCGGCGCCGACCCGGGCGAAGCGGGTCGCCTGTTCATACACCTGCACCCGGTGGCCGGCCCGCAGCAGGAGCGCTGCCGTGGCGAGGCCGCCGATGCCGGCACCGATGATCGCAAACGAAACGGGTTTCACTGGCTTCACTCCATCACGATCTTTGCGCGGCTGATCACCTTGCGCCACTTCTGCATCTCGGCCTGTATGTGCGCGGCGAATCCCTCCGGCGTCGTCGGCGTGATGTCGACCGTGCTGAAGGTCTTCTGCAGTGCCGGCTGCTGCAGCACCTTGCGTATGTCGCGCGAAAGGCGATCGACGATCGGTGCCGGTGTGCCGCCAGTGGCGAGCAGGCCGAACCAGATGGTCGATTCGTAGCCGGGAATCCCGGCTTCCTGCAGCGTGGGTACATCGGGTGCGGCCGCCGCGCGCTTCGTGCTGGTGACACCGAGTACGCGCACGCGTCCTGCGCGCGCCTCGGACAGGCCAGCGGAGCCGAGCATGAGGTCGACATGCCCGCCCATCACATCGGCCATCGCCGGTCCGGCACCCTTGTAGGGTACGTGGATCATGTCGATGCCGGCGAGCAGTTTCAGCAGCTCGCCGGCCAGGTGGTTCGACGAACCGTTGCCGCCCGAGGCGAAGGTCAGGCGGCCTGGCTGCTTTCGTGCCAGCGCGATCAGGTCCTTCACGCTCGTCGCCGGTACCGAGGGGTGCACCACCAGGTAGAGCGGCGTGGTCACGCACAGGCTCAGCGGGGCGAAATCCTTGACCGGGTCGTAGGGGAGTTCCTTGCTGACGGCCGGGTTGATGGCAAGGCTGGTCACGCTGCCGAACACCATGGTGTAGCCGTCTGGTGGTGCCTTGGCTGCCACCTGCATCCCGATCACCTGCGATGCGCCGGGTCGGTTCTCGACGATGACCGGTTGCCCGAGCGCTTCGGTGAGGCTGGCGGCAACCGCGCGGGGAAAACTGTCGCCGAGCCCGCCGGGCGAATAGGGGGAGACGATGCGCAGCGGCTTCGCCGGGAATGCCGAGGCAGGCTGGGCCATCGCGATCTGTACGCCGGTGGCGAGCAGCGCCAGCGCGCAGGCGAGCGTGGCCGCAGGCTGGAGCGGCGCTTCGGAACGGCGGCAGACATCGGGCTTCGCCACCATGGCGTCAGTCGAGCCTGGCTCCGGAAGCCTTTACCACCTTGCCCCAGCGCGCATGGTCTTCGCTGATCACCCGGGCGAACTGCTCAGGCGTACTTGGCGCCGGCTGCAGCCCGAGGTCGGCCAGGCGTTTCTGCACATCCGGCGAATTGAGCGCGCGCACGATGGCGGCGTTGAGCGTCATGATCCGGGCGCGCGGCGTTCCCGCAGGCACCGCTACGCCGTACCACTCGTTGATGTTGGTGAGCGCCGGATAGCCGGCCTCCATCGCGGTGGGAACATCGGGCAGCGCCTCCAGCCGCTCTTTGGCGAACAGCGCGATCGCGCGCAGCCGTCCCGACTTCACATGCGACACGATGGTGAACGGCACGGTGAAGGTCATCGACACTTCGCCGCCGAGCAGCGCCGCGGTCGCCGGAGCGCCGCCCTTGTAGGGCACATGGACCATCTGCGCACCTGTGGTCAGTCGGAACAATTCGCCGGCGATCCATGGGCCGGACGATGACGAAGCGAAGGTGAGCCTGTCCGGATGCTGCTTTGCGTAGGTGGCTAGTTCCTTCGCGGTCGTCACCGGAATAGACGGGTGCAGCACCAGGATGAAGGGCATGCTGACGCCACCGGACACGGCAGCGAAATCCTTCAGCGTGTCGTACCCGGGAGTGCGATAGAGGTGGGGATTGATCGCCAGCGAACCGGAGTGCGCCAGCGTCAGCGTGTAGCCGTCCGGCGCGGCCCGGGCGCCGATGGCGGTACCGATGCTGCCCTGCGCGCCAGCGCGGTTGTCGATGATCACCGGCTGGCCGAAATACTCGTTCAGTTTGCCGCCGATTACCCGCGCGAATCCGTCAGTGCCGCCCCCCGGCGGGAAGGGCACCACGAAACGTATTGCCCGGTCGGGGAAACTGTCGGCGGCTGTCGCTGCCTGGGCCATGCAGCAGCCGGTGACCATCGCGACCATCAACGCACGCACCATCGGATGTCCTCCTCCTCGGGTTCTATCGACCCATTCGATAAATCAGGGTACTTTTCGACGCTGCAGGGGTCAAGCAGCGACGGCACCGGACGTCGATCCGGACAGGTTGCACTCGGGGAGGGGCAGCAGTGAGCAGCGAATCGGCGGCATTCGATTACGTGATTGTCGGGGCGGGCACCGCCGGCTGCGTGCTGGCGGCACGGTTGACCGAGTCGGGGCGCCACCGCGTGCTGCTGCTCGAAGCCGGTGGCCCCGATCGCAGCCCCTGGATCCACATCCCGCTGGGTTACGGTCGGCACTTCGCCAACCCGAAGGTCAACTGGCTGTACGCGAGCGAGCCGGATCCGGCGACCGGCAACCGGCCCATCGCGCAGCCGCGCGGCAAGGTGCTGGGCGGCTCCAGTTCGATCAACGGCCTGGTCTACATCCGTGGACAGCACGAGGACTACGATCACTGGGCGCAACTGGGCAATGATGGCTGGAGCGCGGCGGAAGTCCTGCCGTACTTCAGGAAGTCCGAAGACCAGCAGCGCGGGGCCGATGCCTGGCATGGCGCAGGCGGGCCGCTCCGGGTGTCCGATCCGGCGGAGCCGCATCCGCTCTGCGACGCGTTCATCGAAGCCGCGGAACAAGGTGGCTATCCCCGCAACCCGGATTTCAATGGACGGCAGCAGGCCGGATTCGGGTATGTCCAGCTCACCGCCCGCAACGGCCTGCGCAGCAGCGCGGCGACGAGTTTCCTGCGCATGGCGCTCGGGCGTCCGAACCTGCAGGTCGTCACCGGAGCGCGGGCGACGGGCCTGCAGTTTTCCGACCGCCGGGCCGAAGGCGTTCGCTACCTGGTCGACGGACGCGAGGGGCTGGCGATCGCGCGCCGTGAAGTGATCGTCGCCGCAGGGGCGTTCAACTCGCCGCAACTGCTCCAGTTGTCGGGCATAGGGCCGACCGGACTGCTGCGCGAACACGGCATCGCGCTGGTGGCCGATCGTCCGGGGGTCGGCGCAAACCTGCAGGACCACTACAACGGGCGGCTCGTGTATCGCAGCAACCGCCCGTTCACGCTGAACGATGCGCTGGCGAATCCCCTGCGCGGCATGGCTGCGGGCCTTCGCTATGCGCTCCTGCGCAAGGGTGTCCTGGCAATGGGCGCGTCGTACGCGGCCGGGTTCATCAGCACGGTCCCCGGTATAGCCCGGCCGGATGTACAGGTGGGCCTTGCGTTGTTCAGCGGCGACAAGGCCGGTGCCGGGCTGCACCGGTTCTCGGGGTTCTCCATCGTGGCGCGGTTGTTGAGGCCGCTGAGCCGGGGCCGGGTGGCGATCCGGTCGTCCGACCCGCTGGAGCCACCCATGATCCAGCCCGGTTATCTCACGCACGAGGCCGATGCGCCGATCCTGCTGGAGGGACTCAAGGCCGCGCGGCGGATGATGTCGCAGCCGTCGATCGGCCGCTATCTCGAGGCCGAACACGACCCCGGGCCGTCATGCCGTTCAGATGCGGACCTGCTTGACCATATCCGCCTGCGCGGTGGCATCAGCTACCACCCGGTCGGAACCTGCCGCATGGGCAGCGACGACGAAGCGGTGGTGGACGCGCGGCTGCGGGTGCACGGCGTGCCTGGTCTGCGGGTGGTCGATGCGTCCATCATGCCCACCCTGGTGTCCGGCAACACGAATGCCCCGACGTTCATGATCGCCGAAAAGGGGGCGGACTTGATCCGCGAGGAAGCCGGGGACGCCTGATGCGTCCGGTCAGGTGCCGGCCGCGACCGGGAACCTGAACACCGAGAACACGACGCCGCCGACCGGATACTCGAAGGGCCCGTGCACGGTATCCGGCGGGGCGTAGTGGAAATCGCCCTGGCGCAGGATCTTCCCGCCTACATGCTGCTCGCCTTCCACCACGAGAACGCAGTGCGAAGTCACGTGGCTGTGCGCTGGTTCGACATAGCCGGGCGGAAACTTCACCAGCGCAGCCACCTGCCCGCGGGCGTCATCGCGCATCAGCACCTTGATCTTGAGATTCGGGTGGATCTTGTGCGCCCCGGTGGGCAACTGGAAAAGGGTGACGTTCTCGTCCCATTCGATGTCGGCCGTATTGACGGCGAGGAACGGCGTGAATGCGGAGATGTCTTCCATCTGGCGCTTACCTGGCAAGTGGGACGGTCTGGAAATCCGCCGGCGACGTGATCTCGAGCAGTTCGAGGTCGTCCGAGCAGTCGAGTTCGTTGTGCACGATGCCGGGCGGCTGCATGCAGCAGTCACCCGGGCCGAACGTGTGTTCACCGTGACCTTCGTAGGTGAAGCGGATCCAGCCCTTGAGCACATAGATCATCTGGAAGTCGAGCCGATGGGTGTGCAGGCCGGTGGTGTGCAGGGAACTGTGATCCGACCCCCGCTTCACGCGCAGCACATGGGCACGGAACCGTCCGTTCGTGGCCTCGCGCAGGCCCAGGTCGCGGTACTCCAGGAAAGGCCGCAGGCCGGGTTCGTACTTCGCGTCCCGCTCGAGGCTGGTACAGAACTTCATGTCGGTACTATCCACGCCTGGGCTCCTGTGGAGGCGGGTTCAGGGGGCAAATGGCAAAGCGGGCGAGGGGCAGGGCGTGCGTTGCATGCATGCCCCGAGCGCGCGGTTCGGGACATTATAGACACGGCACGAAGGGGGATCGTAATGGCGGAGACAACTGGAAACGGGGCGGGCATCGAGCGCTGGCGCGGCCGGGTGGCGCTGGTCACCGGCGCCTCGGGCGGCATTGGAGAGGCCATCGCAAGGCGCCTGGCCGGTGCCGGCATGAAGGTCGCGCTCGTCGCCAGGCGCGCGGAGAGAGTTCGCGCGCTTGCCGACGCGTTGACGGCGGCAGGCGCGGAGGCGATCGCCTGCCCAGGTGACCTGAGGATGCCGGAACAGGTCCTGGCTATCTTTTCGCAGGTCGAGCGCCAGTGGGGGCCGCTCGACCTGCTGGTGAACAATGCAGGGACGGGGATGATGGGCCCGCTGGCGGAGGGCAAGTGGGAGGATTGGGTCGAGACGATGAACGTGAACGTCGCGGCGCCTGCGCTATGCGCGCGCGAGGCGCTGCGCACCATGGTTGCCCGGCCTGACACGCAGATCATCAATATCTGCTCGATCTACGGGCACCGGGGCCAGGTTCCGGGCTTCGCGTTCTACCAGGCGTCGAAGTTCGCGCTCAGGGCGCTGACCGATACGCTCCGCGCGGAACTGTTCGCATGCGGGGCCCGCGTCCGGGTGTCGATGATTTCCCCCGGCATGGTCGCGACCGAGTTCCGGGGACGTGCCAGTGGAGGCGCCTTCACCTACGAGTCGTACTTCGAGAAGCTGCAGCCGCTGCTGCCTGCCGATATCGCCGATGCGGTCGGCTACATCCTGTCGACCCCGGGCCATGTCCAGGTGCAGGACATCCTGCTGTCGCCGCTCGGCCAGGGGTTGTGACTGCACGCGGCCGCGAGGCGCTACTCGAAGACTCCCGTCTGGAACACCAGCCCGGCATGCTCCCGCATCGCATGGAACCGGATGCCCTCCCAGCGCTCCTTCGCCACGTCCAGCTCGGACGCGTGCGCGGCAAGGAACACCGGCGCATCCACCACGTCTACTGCCACCCGGTGTGAGTTCGTGCGCAGGAACCGCTTCAGTTCGTCCGCATCAGTGGAGGTCACCCAGCGCGCGATCCGGTAGCGGCTCTGGGTCAGCCGCGGCTTCACGCCGTATTCGTTCTCCAGGCGGTGCGCGACCACCTCGAACTGCAGTTGCCCCACGGCGCCGAGCAACAGCGGGCCGCCGGTCTCGGGCCGGAAGACCTGGATTGCGCCTTCCTCCCCGAGCTGCAGCAGACCCTTGCGCAGCTGCTTCGCGCGGATCGGATCGGCCACCTCGACTTCCTGGAACAGTTCCGGCGCGAAGAAGGGCAGGCCGGTGAACTGCAGCATCTCGCCTTCGGTGAGCGTGTCGCCGAGCTGCAGCAACCCGTGGTTCGGCAGGCCGATGATATCGCCGGGCCATGCCTCTTCCAGCAGGTCGCGCCGCTGCGACAGGAATGACATCGCGTTGCTGGTGCGGATCTCTTTCCCGCTGCGGCAGATCTTCAGCTTCATGCCGCGCTCGAAACGGCCCGAGCAGACGCGGATGAACGCGATCCGGTCGCGATAGGCCGGATCCATGTTCGCCTGCACCTTGAACACCACGCCGGAGAACGTCGGTTCGGAGGGCTCGACCGTGCGCTGGATCGCCGGGCGCGATCCGGGCGGCGGGGCGAGTTCGACCAGCGCGTCGAGCACTTCGCGCACGCCGAAGTTGTTGATCGCCGAGCCGAACAGCGCCGGGGTCTGCCGTGCATCGAGGAAGGCTTCGCGATCGAACGCGGGGGCGGCGCCTTGCAGCAGCTCGATCTCCTGCCGTGCCTGCGCGAACGCTTCGCCGAAGCGGCTGGCGCACTCCGGGTTGTCGATGCCGTTGATTACTTCGTCGTCGTCGCGCACCCGGTCTTCGCCGGCGCGGAATACGCGCATCGAGTCGTGGCGGATGTCGAACACGCCGCCGAAGCGCTTGCCCATGCCCACCGGCCAGGTGAACGGGATCACCGGCATGCCCAGCGCGCGCTCGATCTCGTCGATCAGGTCGAGCGGTTCCTTCACCTCGCGGTCCATCTTGTTCACGAAGGTGACGATCGGCGTATTGCGGGCGCGGCAGACTTCCAGCAGCCGCAGCGTCTGCGCCTCGACGCCGTTCGCCGCGTCGATCACCATCAGCGCGGCGTCGACCGCGGTCAGCACGCGGTAGGTGTCTTCCGAGAAGTCCTGGTGGCCCGGCGTGTCGAGCAGGTTGATCACGCAGTCCCGGTATTCCATCTGCATCACCGAGCTGGCGACCGAGATCCCGCGCTGCTTCTCGATCTCCATCCAGTCCGAGGTGGCGTGCCGGCTCGCCTTGCGTGCCTTCACGCTGCCGGCGATGTGGATCGCCCCTGCAAACAGCAGGAGCTTCTCGGTGAGCGTGGTCTTGCCCGCGTCCGGGTGGGAGATGATGGCGAAGGTGCGGCGGCGGGCGACTTCCCGGTTGCTGCTCATCGGATGCGTGCTCGTTGTGTGTCCGGGCAGCCACCGGCGGCCGGAGAGGCGCGGATTGTAGCCCGTCCGACGTGCGGCAAGCCCGGGGCTGCGGATATCCACCCCGGCAGGCGCTAATGGGCGCAAGCTGTAGCCCTCTCGAAAATGGACCGCGCCCAGATGAATGATGCCGAACAGACGATCTACCGCGCCCGCCTGGCCACCGACCTGGGCCGCCAGCGCGATTCCATTGCCGGCCTGCTTGCCCCGACCGGAAAGGTCGCGGCCGATGTCTCGCCCGACATGCGCCAGGCGCGCATGGACGCGATGGCACAGCAGGTCAATACTCGCGATCAGCTTGAGAAGTTCAACCTGCGCCGGCGCAAGGTAGAGGCGGCGCTCGCGCGCATCGATGCCGGCTCCTATGGCCTGTGCTGCGAATGTCGTGCGACCATGGAAGGCGAGCGGCTGGATTCCGATCCGGCAGAAGTGTTCTGCCAGGAATGCGCCGACGAGCGCGAGGCGCCCTGATCCTGTCCTGAAGTTGTGTGCTG
Organism: Rhodocyclaceae bacterium; assembly: GCA_020248265.1. NCBI lineage: Bacteria > Pseudomonadati > Pseudomonadota > Betaproteobacteria > Rhodocyclales > Rhodocyclaceae > Rhodocyclaceae bacterium. The sequence continues at coordinate 5,332 of JADCHX010000005.1, read as the reverse complement.
ACCCAGCCCGGAGAAGCCGGATGAGTACCCCGTCGAATGAGACCGCCACGCCCACCCCGACCCACGTCGTGCTGGGCACTGCTACCCCCGGCGGGGGTTTTCCCGCCTACGGCGCAGCCTTCATCGAGACCTTGCACGAGTTCGATTCGTCGCTGTCCATCGAGGCGCGCAATACCAGGGGCAGCACCGAGAACGTGCCGTTGCTCGAGCGCGGCGAACTCGACATCGGGCTGGTCCAGGGCGAGGTCGCCTACGAGGTGCTCACCGGCGTCGGCCGGCCGCCGGCCGACCTGCGCATCGTCGCGGCCATGTACTCGACGCCCGGCATGTTCGTGGTGCGCGCAGACAGCCCGGCACGGTCGATCCGCGACCTGGTCGGCAAGCCGGTGGCGTTCGGTGCGCGCGGCTCGGGCCTGGTCATCCTGTCGCGCTATCTGCTCGATGGCCTGGGACTCGACCAGGACCGCGACTTCCGGGCGATCTACCTCGACCGGGCCGGCGATGGTCCCGAGATGGTGCTCGACGGTCGCGCCGCGGCACTGTGGGGCGGCGGCATCGGCTGGCCGGGCTTCGTGAAGGTGGCGTCGAGCCCGGGCGGCGCGCGCTTCATCGCGCCCGGCGCCGACGAGGCCAGGACGATCATGGCGAAGCACGGCTTCCTGAAGCCGCTGACTGCGCCGCCTGGCAGCTATCCCGGACAGGATGCGCCGATCCATTCGATCGGCTCATGGAGCTTCGTGATGGCGCGACCGACGCTGGCACCGGACATCGGCTACCGGATCGCGCGCGCGCTCGATCGGGGGCAGGCGTCGATCGCCGCACGACTGGCGCAGGCAGCGGAGACCACGCCTGCGAACACCATGGCCGCGCTGCCGACCGGCGCGAAACTGGATGCGGGTGTCGCCAGGTATCTCGGCGAGATCGGGCTCGCGACCGGCTGAGTGTCGTCCGCCTGGCGCTCAGGCCTTGCGGCCAGGCACCGTCCACAGGTAGATCGTGCTCGATCCCACCGACTCGGTGCGCTGGGGCTTCCAGTCGTCCATGTCGAATGCATGCGACACGATGCGGGCGCCCGGCCGCAGTTCCTTCAGGAGCTTCGGCCGCAGCTTGAGGTTCAGCCGCGACAACAGGTAGATCGTGACCACGGTCGCCTCGCTGATGTCCGTGGCGAACAGATCGCCCTCGATCAGCTTCACGCGCTCGCCGACACCGGCGACGCGGATGTTCTCGGTCGCCTCGCGGATGCGGATGGGATCGATGTCGATGCCGACCGCGCGCGCGCCGAACTGCCGTGCGGCGGTGACCACGATTCGCCCATCGCCGCAACCGAGGTCGTAGACCACGTCGGTCTTGCCGACCTTGGCCAGCTTCAGCATGCCTTCGACCACTTCCTGGGGCGTCGGCACGTAGATCACATCGGGCGTGCGGCGGCCTTCCTGGGCAGGCGTGGCGCCCGATGCGAAGGCCAGCGATCCAGCCAGGCCCGACAGCACTACTCTCCTGCGATCCATCGACGCTTCCTCCGCTTTGCCCATGAATACCCTGCGGCGGAGTCTACGCGACCCGGGCGGCCACGAAAGGTCGCGATTGACGTTTCCCTCCGGCCACAATCCCGTGTTCTGGCATAACATTGTTTCCTCGTTGGCTTCGTCCGACGTTCGTGGGGCAGGGCAGTGGAACACCTCGAAAACCTGGTCGGGATGGCTATCTTCGCGCGCGTCGCCGAGGCCAAGAGCTTCTCTGCAGCCGCGCGCCGGCTGGGCATCTCGAAGTCGGCGGTGAGCAAGCATGTCGCGCGGCTCGAGCGCGAATTGAAGGCGCGGCTGCTCAATCGCACCACGCGCACGCTCAGCCTGACCGACGTCGGGACGACCTTCTACCAGCACTGCGCGCGCGTGGTGCAGGAGGCCGAGGCAGCCGAGGTTGCGGTGTCCCGGCTGGGCAGCGCGCCCAGCGGCGTGCTGAAGGTGACTGCCCCGGCTGCGTTCGGCCGGATGCACGTGGCCTCGGCCGTGCCGGAGTTCCTCGCCAGGTATCCCGACATCAGGCTCGAGATGGACCTCATCGACCGCGGTGCCGACCTCGCGGAGGAGGGTATCGACGTGGCGATCCACCTGTTCGGCGAGCTTGCGCCCAACACTGTCGCCCGGAAACTGGCGCCGATCCGCTGGGTGGTGTGCGCCTCCCCACAGTATCTGAAGAAGCACGGCACGCCGCAGTCGCTCGATGCGCTGGTCAGCCACAACTGCCTGTTCTATTCGTTCCGGTCGATGCACAGCGACTGGAAGTTCCGGGCGCAGGACGGGTCGATCGTCAGCGTGCGGGTCGGCGGCAACTTCATCGCGACCAACAGCCTGGCCATCCGCGAGGTGGTGCTGCGCGGTGTCGGCATCGCGATGTCTCCGACCTTCGTCGTCGGTGACGACCTGCGCGCCGGCACACTGAAGGCGCTGTTCACCGATTTCGAGGCCCTCGGCACCTTCGGCAGTCACATCAATGCGGTGTACCTGCCCAACCGCTACCTTTCCCCGAAGGTGCGCGCATTCGTCGACTTCTTCGTAGACCGATTCGGTCCCCAGCCCTACTGGGATCAGGGGCTCGCGCTGGCGGGCGTGAAGGGCTCGGGCGCCGCCGACGGGCCCGGACCTGGGCCTGGGCCTGGACCTGGGCCTGGGCCTGGACCTATTCCGGGCCCTGCCGTCGAAGCGCCTGTCGCCGCCGGCCGCCGCAGCGGCGCACGAAGGCGGCCTGACCTAGTACGATAGGGGGTTGGCATCCCCTGAAGCGCATCCTCCAGAGAACCCCACCAGAGACGAACCCATGGACCAGACACTGAACACCGGCTGGCAGTCCCTGCCCGGCATCGGCGCCCTGCCGGGCACCCGTTCGCCGATCGGCAGGCTGACCGAAGGCTTTGCCCGTGCGTGCGAGCCGATCCAGTCGACCGCCATCAGCACCGATACGGCCGGCCTGGTGGCGGGCGAAGTCGCGCTGGTCACCCGCGACGGGGAAGTGCCTGCCTACCGTGCGTATCCGGAGAACGGCACCAACCTGCCGGTGATCCTGGTCGTACAGGAGATCTTCGGCGTACATGAGCACATAAAGGACGTGTGCCGTCGGCTGGCCAAGGTCGGTTATTTCGCGATCACGGTCGAGTTGTATGCGCGCCAGGGCGATGTGTCGACGCTGACCGACCCCCCGGAGATCTTCGCCAAGGTCGTCAACCACGTCCCCGACAGCCAGGTCATGTCGGACCTCGACGCGGCCGTCGTCTACGCAAAGGCCACCGGCAAGTGCGATACCTCGCGGCTGGGTGTCACCGGCTTCTGCTGGGGCGGGCGCATCACGTGGACGTACTGCGTGCACAACCCGTCGGTGAAGGCGGGGGTCGCCTGGTACGGGCGGCTGGTCGCTGCTTCGATGGCGCCGCTGCAGCCGGCCTATCCGGCGGACCTCGCGCCGGTGCTCAAGGTTCCGGTTCTGGGACTGTACGGCGAGGCCGATGCCGGCATCCCGGTCGAGACGGTCGAGAAGATGCGCGCTGCCTTGAAGGCCGCCGGCAACACGACCAGCGAGATCGTGCTGTATCCGGAAGCACCGCATGCGTTCTACGCCGACTATCGTCCGAGCTACCGCAAGGCAGCAGCCGACGATGCCTGGCAGAGGATGCGCGCCTGGTTCACCAGGCACGGGGTGTAATGAGTTCATCGAGACTGCAGGGCGCGCCGCTGGCGGCGCGCATGTCCGGCATCGCGACGTTCCAGGTGCTGAAACTGCTGGCCCGCGCGAAGGAACTGGAAGCGCAGGGTCGTTCGATCATCCACATGGAGATCGGCGAACCCGACTTCCCGACGCCCTCGCCGGTGACTGCGGCCGCTCTTGAAGCGACCCGCAGTGGCGACGTGCACTATCTGCCGGCCCTCGGATTGCCGGCGCTGCGCCGCGCAATCGCCGGCTACTACCGCGAACAGCATGGCGTGGAGGTGTCGCCCGAGCGAATCATCGTCACGCCGGGCTCGTCCGGCGCGCTGTTGCTCGCGATGGGCGTGCTGCTCTGCCCGGGCGACGAAGTGCTCCTGGCCGATCCGTCCTACCCCGCGAACCGGCACTTCATCCGCTTCTGCGAGGGCGTGCCCGTCGGCATCCCGAGCGGTCCTGAGACCGGCTACCAGCTCACCGCTGCCTCGATCGCGTCGAACTGGACCGAACGCACCCGCGCGGTCATGGTGGCCACGCCGGCGAATCCCACCGGCACGACCATTCCCGGGCCGGAGCTTGCGCGCATCGTCGATGAGGTGCAGGGCCGCAACGCCGCACTGGTGGTCGATGAGATCTACCACGGCCTGGTGTACGGCGAGCGCCCGCCGACCGCCCTGGCGCTGACCGACAAGGCGTTCGTGATCAACGGCTTCTCGAAGTTCTTCACGATGACCGGATGGCGCCTGGGCTGGATCGTCGTGCCCGAGGCCTACCATGACCCGGCCGAGCGTCTGGCGCAGAACCTGTTCCTCGCCTGTTCGACGGTCGCGCAGCATGCGGCGCTGGCCGCGTTCACGCCTGAATCCATGGCGATCTGCGAGCGCCAGCGGATCGAGTTCGGCGAGCGTCGCGACTACCTTGCGCAGGCGCTGATCGAGCTGGGCTTTCGCATCCCGGTCATTCCCGAGGGTGCCTTCTATCTTTACGCCGATTGCAGCGCCCTCACCGATGACAGCTTCGCCTTCGCGCTCGATATGCTCGAGCGGTCGGGCGTCGCCATCACGCCGGGTGCAGACTTCGGCGTCCATCGGGCGCACCAGCACGTGCGCTTCGCCTACACCACCAGCATGGATTCGCTGCGCGAGGGCGTCGCGCGCATCGCCGAGCACCTTCGCCAGCGTGCGCCCACGGTAGCGGGCGCCACTTTCATGCCGGCGGTGGCTCCGGCCGCGGGCTGAACGTCGGGCGCCATCGGTGCTGCGGCCGGTCGCGGCACCCGTGCCGGCACGCACGCGCAGAAAGGTACATCGGTACGCGGGTCATGCAACCAGAGAGGAATCACATGTCCGGATCTGTCACCCCGGGATCGCGGCGCCAGCCGCGCCTGAAGCAGGGCCTCGCGGCCCGTGTGTGCCGTGCCCTGGCCGGTGCGGTCGGGCTCGCCATGGCGATGGCGGCCGGCCCAGCCACGGCCGATGCGTTCACTGCCCCGCGCACGCTCGAGCAACTCGCCGCGTTCGAGGCGCTCGCCGAGAAGAATGCGGCCAGGAACGCCCGGCCGCGCTCGGTCGATGAACTGCGCTGGGTGTTCGACCTGTACAGCGGGCACCATCGTGCGCACACGCCCGAATGG